>JAHWKV010000027.1 GCA_019347725.1 Actinomycetota bacterium | reverse complement strand
TCCTTTTCGCGAAAAGATCTCGAATGGTTACCTCACCTTGTACCGTGTGCCGCGCCCGTATTAGTCTCAGCACCTGCGAGCCCTTAAAGGTCCTACCTTCGTGAGCTCACAATTACGCAAATTTACGGTGGCCCACCGCAAAAGGCGGGCACTGCATTAACAAGGAGAGGTTCCCCATGCGCGGAAAGCACAGCATCGTGACCCCCGAGGCGACGGTTCGCCGGCGCCTCAAGATCGCCTCCACAGCTTTGGCGCCGGCTATGGTCCTGGCATCGTTTGGTGTCGCATCCGCGCTCACCGCCGACGAGCAGCTGGCCAAGGACATCGAGTGTGACATCCCCGGCACCCGGCGGACCGACTGCGTAGTCTCGGTCGAGGAAGCTGCAGAGCCCGAAGCAACCCAGGAATCCTCGGAGGCCGCAGGCACCGGAGCTACGGGAGCCGACCAATCCTCCACCGGATCCGACGCAGGCACCCCCGGCCCCGCGGGCGAGGGCACGTCTCAAGAGCCCGCGCCGGCGGAGGTCAGCGGCTCGGTTATCGACGATCCGCAAGGGTTCGCCGACGCCATGAGCTGTGAGATGCTGGAGCGCTTTGAGATGGCGGACCTGCAGTGCGGCCCCGCCTCGTAAATACAGCTTTGCAGGGCTGACAATCTCGTTAGCCAGCAAGCAAGAAAAGCAAAGGAGCCCACTTTGGTGGGCTCCTTTGCTGTGTGGGTGAAGAAGGTTTTGGCGTCCCCAAGTACACTGTTGGGGTAGGGCTCAGCACCTGAGGCCGCACGGGCCGGTGAATAACTTATACTTACCCGGTTGAAGTCGGGCTCGGTTTCGACGATTATCGACCTAGGCCCGTGGCTCAATTGGCAGAGCACCGGTCTCCAAAACCGGGGGTTGGGGGTTCAAGTCCCTCCGGGCCTGCCAGCCAAGTCCTAAGTAAATCCCAAAACATCGGAGTGCGAAGCATGGCAGCGAAGCGCAGGAGCGGAGGCAAATCGGCTCCTTCCGGCACTAAGGCTGCGGCTGCGTCGGCGAAGGAAGGCCGCAAAGGCTCCGTCGCCTCCAAGGGTTCCGGGCGGGCTGCCCAGAGCCCCAGCGCTGCCCAGAGCCCTAGCAAGGCCAACAAGGGCGCGGCCAAGACCAAGGAGCCCGCCGCGGAGGCCCAGCCGGACAGCCAGGGCATGAACCGCGAGATGAAACGTATGATGAAGAAGCGGGAAGGTGCCGCGGATCGTCTGCGCAAGCCGCCAACGGTTTCCAGCAAGAAGCGCACCAAGCCCAAGGCCTTCATCCGGGAGGTCCGCGGCGAGTTGGGCCGGGTAGCATGGCCCACGCGGCAGGAAGTCATCACCTACACGTCGGTGGTTTTGGTGACGGTGGCTTTCTTCATGACCATCATCTACGCGATCGACTACGTCGCGTTAAACGGAGTCCTATATTTGATCGAACGAGGAGGCAGATAGCTTTTGGCTGAAGAATCTACTGACGACGCAGCCGAGGCGGCGACGGACACGGCCGACGGCGATAAGCGCCAGGCTACGGCCCTGATGGACGAAGGCGCCGGCGGGTCCGAGGCCACCGAAGCCTCCTCGGAGGCCGACGAGGCCGACGAGGCCGGCGCGTCCGACGAGGCCGACGAGACCGAAGCCTCCGAAGAGTCTGATTCAGGATTGTTCGACGACATCATCCCGTTCGCCGAGCGTCCCGGGGACTGGTACGTCGTGCACACTTACGCCGGCTACGAGAACAAGGTCAAGGCGAATCTCGAGCACCGCATCGAGTCGATGGGCGTGGAGGACCAGATCTTCCAGGTCCTCGTCCCGATGGAGGAGGAGATCGAGATCCGCAACGGCCAGCGCCAGACGGTGAACCGCAAGGTCTTCCCGGGCTACGTGCTGGTCGAGATGGCGATGAGCGACGAGAGCTGGTACGTGGTGCGCAACACTCCCGGGGTCACCGGCTTTGTCGGATCCGGCGCCAAGCCCATCCCGCTGGAGCCCAAGGAGGTCGAGAAGATTCTCCACGTCAAGCCTGTGGAGAAGCTCAGGCCCCGCTTGGAGTTCGAAGAGGGCGAGAGCGTGCGGGTCGTCACCGAGCCGTTCTCCAACTTCACGGGTACCATCTCCGAGATAAACGTGGATCAGTCGAAATTGAAGGTGCTCGTCAACGTGTTCGGACGGGAGACTCCGGTAGAGCTGTCCTTCGAGCAGGTCACCAAGCTGTAGAGCGGTTTAACAACAAGAGGAAGAGATAGATGGCTAAGAAGAAGAAGGTAACGGCGATAGCGAAGCTGCAGATCCCCGCGGGTCAGGCCACTCCGGCCCCTCCGGTGGGTACTGCGCTGGGCCCCCACGGCGTGGCGATAATGGATTTCGTCAAGGCCTACAACGAACAGACCGCCTCGCAGCAGGGCACGATCATCCCCGTAGTCATCACCATCTACGACGACCGTAGCTTTGACTTCGTGCTCAAGTCGCCCCCGGCGGCGGTTCTGCTCAAGCAGGCCGCGGGCATCGACAAGGGCTCCCCGGACCCCAACCGCAACAAGGTGGGCACGGTCACCCCGGCCCAGGTGCAAGAGATTGCCCAAACCAAGATGCAGGACCTAAACGCCACCGACGTGAAGATGGCGGCAAAGATCATCGAGGGGACTGCCCGCTCGATGGGTATCGACGTAGCGTAGCGGCGGACGCCAGCTAAGCGAGGGCAGCAGACGCGGGGAAGGCCCCCGGTCGACTTAAGAAGGAGAACGCAATGACCAAGTCCGGCAAGCGGTACGAAGCCGCCTTTAAGACCTTTGACCGCTCCAAGCTCCACCAGCCCGTAGAGGCGCTCGAGCTGGTGAAGAGCATGGCCGGCTCCAAGTTCGACGAGACGGTGGAGCTGAACATGCGCCTGGGTCTGGACGTCCGCAAGGCCGAGCAGCAGGTGCGCGGAACGGTTTCCTTGCCCAAGGGCACCGGCAAGAAGATGCGGGTGGCCGTCTTTGCTCAGGCCGACAAAGCCAAGGAAGCCACCGACGCCGGCGCCGACATCGTGGGCGACGCCGATCTTGCCGAAAAGATCGAGAAGGGCTTCACCGACTTCGACGTGGCGATAGCTACTCCGGACATGATGCCGGTGGTCGGAAAGCTCGGGCGGATCCTCGGCCCCCGCGGTTTGATGCCCAACCCCAAGACCGGCACCGTGACCACCGACGTGGCGCGTACCGTAAGTGAGTTCAAGGCCGGCAAGATCGAGTACAAGACCGACCGGCAGGCCAACGTCCACACCGTAATCGGCAAGGCCTCGTTTTCTGTGGAGGACCTGGCGGCCAACTACCTGACCGTGGTCGACGAGATCATGCGGGCCAAGCCATCGGCATCCAAGGGCAAGTACCTAAGGTCCCTGGCCGTGTCCTCCACCATGGGCCCGGGCGTGCGCATCGACCCCAACGCGGTGAAGGAAGTAAAGCCGGTTTCCGCCGCATAGAAAGCTGGCGTTTCAGTCCTTGACTACATGGGCAAAATTAATCTCCAAGCAAACGAGTCTCGGCCTGGAGATAGACCATGGACAACACCCAAGAGCAAGTACCTGAGGCGGCCCCCAAGAAAGATCAGCCGGCCGGCGAGGTCGCCGAGTCCCACGAGCCCACGGGAGTAGCCATCGTGCTGTCGCATGGCTCTTCCTTTAGGCGTATCCGGCTTGCCGAGCGGGCGGTTAGGGTTCTCGGTGCGTCTGTGCGGATTGGCTAGCCTCCAGGCGCAGCTCGTCCTCGATCATGGTCCTGGTCTCCGAGGAACCTCCGAGGCCTACCTGAGAGAAGCTGCAGCCCACAAAGGTGCACTCAACCGCGGCTATAGCACCCACGACAAAGGTGCGGTCCGGGGGGATCTCCCAGAACATGGCGTCGACCGACGGTGAATCGAAGCTGCAGTCGTCAAAGGTGCAGTCCATGGGCACCAGCACAATGGGGCCGACGATGCGGCAGCGGTTGAACTCCAGGCCCCGCAACTCGAGTGTGGCGTCGGTGTATTCGCAAAGGCGGACGGTGGTATCGGTGAACTGTTGCTCGGGTGCGGTCATGCCTACTTGTATACCCGCGGGGAGGGTGTCTAGTCACCCCGGCAGGGTCGTGCGAATGTAAATCTGGTAATGTGAGTGTCTGCCGAAGATAGCAGGTGCGCTCACGAGCGCTTAAGCCTTAGTAACAACGGGGCCTGCCCAGGCGAAACGAATCTTTTTGCGAAGTTCTTCTTTTCGACCTGTCGTCTTCGGCGGGTCGTTTTTTTGTGTAGGGGTCTGGTTAGCCGGGCCCGAGTAAAGGGAGCTGGGAACATGCCTACACCTCAGAAGGTCAAGGCGGTGCAGGAGCTGAAGGGCAAACTTCAGTCCGTGGACGGGGCCCTGCTGGCCGAGTTCTCAGGGCTCAAAGTCGGCGAGATGATGCAGGTGCGGCGCAAGCTGTCCGACTCCGGCGCCAAGTTCGGGATTATCAAGAACAGCCTGGGCCGGATCGCGGCCAGGGAGGCCGATCTCGAGGACCTGATTCCGTTCATGGAGGGGTCCACGGCGATCGCGTTCGTCAACGGAGACGTTGTCGATGCAGCCAAGGGCCTGGACGCCGCGGCCAAGGAGTATCCGTCCTTGGTGGTCAAAGGCGGTCTTCTGGACGGCAAGGTGCTTACCGCCGAGGAGGCGCAGTCCCTGGCCAAGATCGAGTCCCGGGACGTGCTTTTGGCGCAGCTGGCCGGTCTGCTGGTCTCCCCGATCCAGGAGTTGGCGGGTCTGCTTCACGCCCCGCTGGGCAACCTGGGCAACGCTCTGTACGCGCTGAGTCAGCAAAAGCAATCTGAAGCACCGGACGCCGCAGGCGAATCCGAGTAGATCTAAAGGAGTTACTTAAATGGCAAAGACATCGCCAGACGAGCTACTGGACGCCATAGGCGAGATGAGCGTCCTGGAGCTCAGTGAGTTCGTAAAGTCGTTTGAAGAGAAGTTCGGCGTAACCGCAGCGCCGCAGGTAATGGCCGCCGCTGCCGGCGGCGGCGCTGCAGCCCCGGCCGAGGAAGCCGAGGAGCAGGACGAGTTCGACGTCGTGCTCACCGCTGTGGGCGACAAGAAGATCCAGGTCATCAAGGAGGTCCGTTCGTTGACCTCACTGGGTCTGAAGGAAGCCAAGGACCTGGTCGAGGCAGCTCCCAAGCCGGTGCTGGAGAAGGCGCCCAAGGAAGCGGCCGAAAAGGCCAAGGAGCAGCTCGAGGCCGCAGGAGCGACCGTAGAGCTAAAGTAAGAACCTGATTAACCGCCCGCCGCCCGAAAGGGAAGGCGGGCGGTTGCGCGCCTGCCCACCGACAAACCGGTGGGCGGCGGCGCGTTTGCTCGTCAAGAAAAAACTAATTCCGGCTGAGCGGCTTCGGGGTCCGGCGGTGGACCATCTCTGGTCGACCACGTCCAGCCGCCGGCCACCCGTTTGAGCCGGTACCCGCGGTACGTCTTCTTGTAGTGATGCCACCTGCACAGGCGAGCCAGGTTGTTCAGCTCCGTCGGGCCCCCTTCGGCTACCGGTTTGATGTGGTCGATCTCCAGGGGTCCCTCATGCGTGCAGCCCGGCACGACGCATCTGGGATCCCGCTCCATCAGGGCGGTCCGCAGGTGGGCCGGGATAGTGCGACCGAGGTGCGATACGGCGGTTACGTCCTTGCCGTCGGTGGCCAGTGCGCACAAAAACGCATCCGAGGCGAACGCCCGAGCCGCTGAGACCGGGATCGGTCCAACGCCCGGGACTTCGCAGATCTCGCCGGGGGCAATCTCACCCCGGACCAGTGCCGAGTGATCGACCCGCACATGTACCACAGCCGAGGGATTGGGCCGGAAGGCATCCTCCGGCGTCTGCCCCGCTTGCGAGGCAAGCTCCACCGGCGCGTCGGCCAGGACCGCATCCGGACGAACCTTGCCCAACGGCTCTTTGCGGTATCGGTTGAAAAGCTGTTGTCGGACCGGCTCCAATGCGGCCAGTACCTTGGCGCCGTCCGAAGTAGTCATCCGGCCCTCCAGGCAGAACGCACCTTCCAAGTCCGTATAGTGCCGCAGGTACCGGTTTTCCCAGATTCTGCGGTGAGTTTCCTCCGGGGATCCGGCCGCGGCTTTGACCTGAGCGCATCGCCGCCGCAACCGGCGCAAGCTCTCGTGCTCGGCCAGGGCCAGCAGCTCGGCCTCGGCTTGCGGATCCGCACCGGCCGCGTCGGCTATGTCGAACGCTTGCCGCTCCGACAGGGCGCCCCGGCGGAAGGCCGCCTGGGTGGATTCGAGCCCGCCGATCAGCTCCGCGGTCTGCAACACCTTGTGGGCGTGGCCCACTGTGCACTTGGACTCCCAGGCCACCCAATGCGCGGGGGAGCGCTCTCCCGTCTCGTACCAGGCGTTGGACTCGGCCACCCGGTTCCCGCACAGGGCCTTGCCGGCGGCGCCCATGCGCTCCAGACGGCTGAACTTGCCGGTTAGCTCCAGGGCAACCTGCGGATCCAGGGTTTCGAGGTCAAGCTGCGCCAAAGCCGGCTCGAGCATCTGGATGACTCGATCAATAGTATCGAACGTGTGTTCTATCTTACTGGGAGACTATGACAAAATCTAGGGGGTCCGCGCGGCTGCGCGCCGGAGGCGCCCGGCTGGGCACTATGCTCGCAGGTATGACTACGTTCAAGGTGCTGACCGAGGCCGACGTTACGTCCCTGGTCACGACCGCCGAGGTGATCGACGCCGTGGAGCGGGCGTTCGTCGAGTTTGCCGGGGGCAGGGCGCAGATGCCGGCCAAGGTGTATCTGGATTTTCCCAAGTACTCCGGGGACCTGCGGGCCATGCCGGCGGCGCTGGGGGAGCGCTACGCCGGGGTGAAGCTGGTCAACTCGCACGCTCGTAACCCTGAGCGAGGCCTGCCGGCGGTCATCGGTACCTACATGCTGTACGAGCAGGAGACCGGGATGCCCTTGTGCTTGATAGGGGCCTCGGTGCTGACCGCGCTGCGCACCGCCGCGGCCTCCGCGGTGGCCACCCGCCACCTGGCCCGGCCGGGGTCTTCCACGCTGGGCTTGGTGGGCGCCGGCGCCCAGGCTGCCCACCAGCTGCAGGCCGTAGCCGAGGTCCTGGCGTTGCGCGAGGTGAAGGTTTGGGCGCCGCCGGCCGGGCACGCCCAGCGGGACGAGGTGGTGGAGCAGATGCGCGCCGACCACCCGGACCTGAAGATCTCGGTGGTCGACACCGCGGCCGAGGCGGCGCTCTCGGACGTGGTGTGCACGGTCACCTCCTCCCGGGAGCCGTTGCTGATGGCTTGCGACATCCGGCCCGGCACCCACATCAACGCGGTGGGCGCCGACGGCCCCGGCAAGCAGGAGCTGGACCCGGCCCTTTTGAAGCAAGCCCGGGTGGTGGTCGACGAGATGCACCAGGCGGTGGCCGGCGGGGAGATCAACGTGGCGGTGGCGTCCGGGGATTTCGCAGAGTCGGACGTAGCGGCCACCCTGGGCGAGGTGATCACCGGCGCCTCACCCGGCCGTACCTCCGACGAGCAGATCACCATCTTCGACTCCACCGGCCTGGCCATCCAGGACATAGCGGTGGCGATACTGGCCTACGAGCGCGCCGGCGAGCAGGGCACGGGATCGGCCATAGGGCTGTAGGCGTGAGGTGCCCGGCCCCGTATGCTTTGCCTATGGATATCGATGAGCAACGCCTGCGTGAGCTGGGAGTGGATCTGATCCTGGTGTTCGGCTCCGGCGCCCGTAACCAGGCTCGCCCGGGCAGCGACCTGGACGTGGGTGTTTTGTTCGCGGGCGTCCTCGGCGACGGCGGCGAAGACCTGGAAGCTGTGCGGGAGGCGCTGGGGGGAGGCGACCATATAGACCTGGTGTGCCTCAACCGGGCGGGGGCGCTGCTGCTCAAGGAAGCTGCGCAGGACGGCAAACCGCGGTTTGAGGCCCGTCCCGGGGTGATCGAGGAGTTCAGGCTGCGGGCGTTCAAGCGTTACATGGACACCGCCAAGTTCCGCCGCCTGCAGGCCGAGGCCCTAAACGCCCGCTACTCCTGATGGTGCGTCAAGACCTGGTCCGGCACAAGCTGGCGATGTTGCACCGCTACCTGGGTGAGCTGGCGGAGCACCGGGAGGTGAGCCTCGACGAGTACGTACAAGGCGGCATGCGCCGCCGGGCGGTAGATCGGAA
>JAHWKV010000279.1 GCA_019347725.1 Actinomycetota bacterium | reverse complement strand
CGCTCCACACTCGCCGACGCCAACGCCAACCGCCCGGCGGTGCTGTTCGCCGACCTGTTCGCCACCGTCCTCGCTCAGGCCCAGCGGGCCTTGCGCCGCAAGGTCGCCGAGACCGTCTACCTAATCGATTCCACCAGCCTCAAGCTGAACGGCTGCTCCGAATGGGCGCGCTTCTCCACCGATGTCGCCGGCGCCAGCAAAAAGGCCGCGGCAACAGCCACGGTTAGCGCCTTCAGGGGGGCGGGGCCGGCGATCATTTACGCAAGATAGCATCCGGCGGCTAGGGCGATTGGATCCGTTGTCTGAGGTTTACGACATTGCCCACCACCACCACGGAAGGGGAACCCAGTCCTGCAGCATCCGCCTCGGCCGAGAGGCGGCCCAGCTCGCCGACCAAGACTCGCTGGGTCGGCATGGTTCCCTCGTTGACGATGGCGGCCGGCGTTGATTCAGCGAGGCCGCCGGCCATCAGTTCCTTCGTTATGTGCTCCAGGTTGGACATTCCCATGAGTACGACAATGGTGTCCACGACGCCGGCCATTGCGCGGAAATCAACCGCCCGGCGCCCCCCACAATGGCCGGTAGCAACAGCCATCGACGACGCCAGTCGCCGATCGGTTACCGGGATGCCGGCAGCCTCCAGTACCGCAATCGCCGAGGTGAGACCGGGTATCACGCTGAAATCGACCCCCGCAGCAGCCAGCGCCTCGACCTCCTCCGCGCCCCGGCCAAACACAAACGGGTCTCCACCTTTGAGTCTTGCAACCTGCTTACCGGCTCGAGCCAGTTCGATGAGCAGGTCGTTGATCTCCTTTTGCGCGGCTGAATGTGAACCGGGGGATTTCCCAGCGTATATAGCCTCCTTGCCCTCTACCAACTCCGGGTCCACCAGACGGTCGTAAACGACGACATCCGCACGCTCAAGCACTTCCCGCCCGCGCACCGTGATGAGGTCGCTCGCACCCGGCCCGGCGCCCACTATCCACACCTTCCCAGCGGAGGGGGCCCGCTCCCTGCTTTCGGGGTCGGTAAGCGTCCGGACCACGTGCTCTCGCGCTTCATCGGTTTGCCCACGGCGGACCATAGAGAGCAGGTCGGCCTCCAGTGCAAGCTCCCATCTGGTCGCCCACTGGTCGAATGACATCGACTCTCGAGCCGGCAAGGCTGCCCGGCGAGCCTCGCCCAGAAGGTCCACCAGCGCGCCGTATTCCTCGGTAATCTCACTTTCGACTTTGCGCCTAAGCTGCTTGGCCAGCGCCGGGGCCTTACCTCCCGTCGATATGGTCACGAGCAAATCGCCCCGGCGAACCTTTGATGGTGCCGAGAAATGGCAATGAGGCACGTCGTCCACAGAGTTGAGAAGAACGCCCAACCGCTCCGCCTCGGCGAATATTCGCCCTACAAGCTGCGAATCCTGTACGTCTGCGATGGCAACGAACGCTCCGGCGAGGTCGCCGTCCGCGAAGTCCCTTCTCACCAGCTCCACGAGCCCGCGGGCTTCCAGTTCGACTAATCCTGGGGACGGCTCAGAGGCTATTACCTCCACGGTTGCTCCGGCCGCGGTCAGATCCTGGGCCTTAGACTCGGCGACCGCCCCGCTGCCGATCACGACGCACCGACGCCCGGCTACCTCGAGCATCACCGGGTATGCAAATCCCATTTACGACACCTTCTGTTCGTCGTTTGTCTGTCGCATCCGGCGTCCCGAACCCGCGTCGGGCTTCCGTACAAAGCCGTACCGCCAGTTTCGCACTTGAGCGGCACTAGGCGGTCCCGTTACCGGTAAATTGTCAGAATTATCAAAGTGTTTACCGCACTGAAACACGGCCGCGACCCACCGGTAACATGATGAGCCTAGCCTGCGTGCATGGAGGTCAATCCACGATACAGAGATGAACGATCGTTCGGACTGGGCACTTTGGAGGTGGACTTGGAGAGCTATCAGGCCACCTTCCGAAACGAGCCCCTCGACCTGTCTACGTCACAGATAGAGATGCTGGCCATTTTGCTGGCCAACCACGGCCGCGTGACGTCCCGTGAGGAGCTTTCCCGAGCGGTCGGTTTACGCCGTGGCCGCTCTGTAGACGTGATGCTCTGTTCGCTCCGCAAGGAGTTGGGCCGTGATTTCATCCGCAATGTCCGCAACCGCGGCTGGATAGTGGATCCAGACGTCCTGACCTCCTGACCGCACAGTCGACCGGCGTTCCACGGGCCTCGTTTTGCCTGCCCTGGTGACGGCGGCAGGCACCGGCGACCCGCTCGTCGCTTATCGGAGCCTCCACTTGCTTAGGCAGGTCTTCGTCGCGAAACACTAATGCTCCTCGCTCTTGCCGGAACCTACCGCCTTTGCGCCCCTGCAGCAGCCAGTCTAAGATGAGCATTTCTCCGTCGACAGAAAGTGGCAGGGTCACGCGGTCTCCTGGGGTGGTGGCGACGCACCCAGGGCGCGGCCCGGGCATCGAGAACAGGGTGCTTTCGAAGGCAAGAACTCCGGTTGTCGGAGAACGGTCCGGCCGAGGAGAAAACCGGAGTTTGTTCTAAACCGGCCGCTGCGGCCTCCCAGGAGGTCGCTATTACCCCGCGGCCGGCGGGAGGAACAACTCCAGATTCCGGCAGGTCGGGCAGCGATGCACCTCCAGGGGCAGGTCGGTGCCGTTAGCACCCAGGTCCTCGGCCACGGCCTTGTCGACGCCCTCGGCCTTGTCGCTGAGCTTGAACTCCTGCAGGCCCACCAGCTCCATATTCGAGCCACAGACCGGGCAGGGG
>JAHWKV010000278.1 GCA_019347725.1 Actinomycetota bacterium | reverse complement strand
GGCGAATGCCCGGATGCTGTTGTTCCCGAAATCCCAAACCAGATGAGACGACATGAAGGCGAGAGCTAGCCACGGCGCAACCAGCCAACGTGCCAGAGGCGATCCTTTCCAGAGCGTAGCCAGCGACAAGCCGACGGCAAGGATGGTCGCACTGGTCCAGAACTTGTCGATGCCGTCCGAGATTATCCAAGTCGGAACGGCCTCGACTATCCCGACGAATGGCAAGGTGAGGTTGCCCTCGCTGTGACGGGGCGTCACAACGTTCTAAACGCTCTGGCGGCAGCCGCTGCAGCGCTGCAGGCTGGTTTGGATGTGGTGAGCATTTGTGAAGGCTTGGCCGGGTTTCAGGGTGTAAGCCGCAGGTTTGAGTATCGCGGCCGGTACAACGGGGCGGATTTGGTCGATGACTACGCCCACCACCCGGCTGAGATCGACGCCACTTTGGAGGCAGCTCGCAGCGGTCCGTGGGGCCGTGTGGTGGCCGTGTTCCAGCCTCACTTGTACAGTCGAACGCGGGATCTGTGTGAGGAGTTCGGCGTTGCGCTGAGCAAGGCCGACTTGATCGTAGTCACCGACGTGTACGGAGCCCGAGAGGAGCCGGTGCCGGGAGTTACGGGAAAGCTGGTCGTGGAGGCGGTGGGGGAATCAACCCCCGGTCGCCGCATCGCTTACTTGCCCAAGCTATCGGAGGCCGCGCGTTACCTGAGGGGCGTGGTCCATCCGGGCGACCTGGTTCTCACGCTCGGAGCCGGCGACGTCACTACTCTTCACGATCGCCTCGTCGCCGCATCTGTGGATGATGGGTAAGGAGCCCTTGAGGCTGTGCAGTAACGAGGTGTTTGAGGATATGGAACACGAAGTCCGTAAGGCGGTAGAGGCATTACTAACGCGTATCGAGGGTCGGACCGCCATGGACGAAACGTTGGCGCCTTTGACGTCGTTTCGCGTTGGCGGGACAGCTGCGGTGCTCGTTGAACCGGTAAGTGAAGCCGACCTCGAGGTGACCGCCGAGATCATAAAGCTGACCGGTATGGAAGTCCTCATGCTCGGTAAGGGAAGCAACCTTTTGGTGTCCGACGCGGGGTTCCCCGGCGTGGTGGTGCGGATGGCCAAGGGCTTCGAGCAGATCCGCGAAGTCAACTCGAGCAGCGTCGAGGCGGGAGCCGGTACCTCGCTGCCCCAGCTGGCGAATTGGGCGGCCCGCCGAGGCCTGACCGGCATGGAGTTTGCGGTCGCGATCCCCGCTACGGTCGGAGGCGCGGTTGCGATGAACGCCGGCGCCCACGGCGCCGACCTGTCCGGCGTGCTGGAGTCCGTAAGGGTTTGCAGCCTGGTGGAGGGGCGTTTCAGCGAGGTCCCCGCGCGGAGCTTGGAAATGGGCTATCGAAGCGCCTTTCTCGGCGAGGGGAACCTGGTTTGTGCCGCGAAGTTCGCTCTTACGCCGGGAGACCGGGAGGAGATACTCGACAGGATGCGACAGTACCGGACCCATAGGGCCGACACTCAGCCGGCCAAGGCTCCGAACGCAGGCTCGACGTTTAAGAATCCGGACGGGTCGACTGCGGGCGGTCTCATTGACGCAGCAGGCTTGAAAGGCTTCGAGGTCGGCGCCGCGCAGGTATCGCACAGGCACGGCAACTTCGTGCTTGCCGGGACCGGGGCGACCGCACAGGACGTGTTCGACCTCATGGCACATGTACAGTCGGTGGTTTTAAAAAGCACCGGGGTAACGCTGCTTCCGGAGGTACGCATCGTAGGAGAGTTTGAACGATCCTCTAGTTTGATAGTCAGCTAGTAGTGGGCCGTGTATCGGGCGTGAAGGTCCTGGGTATCATCGTTCTTCTCGCCCTGGGCGGAGTGTTGGCCCAGGGCCTGGTTGCGCTGACCCAATCGCCGGCCCTCAAGCTCGAGGAGTACGAGGTGATCGGTAACCGAAGGGTCGCCGGCCAGGAGCTCATCGATGTAGCAGGCCTCGACTCCGGCCAGCATCTTTTCACGATATCGACTTCGGAAGTGGTTGAGCGGCTCTCGAGCGTGCCATGGATCAGCAAAGCCCGAGTTGAGCGCATCCTGCCTTCAAAGCTCCGTATTGTCGTGGTCGAGCGCACTGCACGGGTTGTCGTTAACACAGCAAGGGGGCCGTACCTGGTTGATTCGCAGGGCCTGGTACTGCAACAGGGGGAGGAGGACCTGGTTGTGTTGGAGGACCTTCCGGTAGATGGTCTGATCCCCGGCGAGCGAATCGAGCATCCGACCTTTCATCATGCGTGGACCGCCTATAAATCGCTGCCGGAACAGGTGAGGCCAAACGTAAGGTCAATCAGCGCTTTAACGGTAGACCAGGTGAAGTTCAACCTGAAGGGTGGACCGCAGATCTTTTACGGTGCTGCCGAGCAGATGGAGCAGAAGGGCGTAGCGATCGTGGCGGTGCTCGAGCGGCTTTCGAGCACGGACGGAGCCGGCATGACCATAGACGTGAGAGTGCCTTCTCAGCCCACTCTGCGTAGCTCCTAACGCAAGCGCGTGCAGGGTAGGTCGATATGTGGCAGGTTGAGGTCGTGGAATTACAACGACGTAGTTATCCCGCATTAGTTGACCTGAGCCTAATGCGAGGCTATATTGCCCCTAAGTTCATTCACGTAATGGTTTAGGTTAAGTGTATCTGAAGTTTAAGTCAAGGGTTAGAGTTTGTCCAGGGCTTAATCTTCTCCCTCATCCGGAGGTGCAAAAGTGTCAGTAGCGCCGCAGAACTACCTCGCAGTTATTAAGGTCGTTGGTATCGGTGGTGGCGGAGTCAA
>JAHWKV010000277.1 GCA_019347725.1 Actinomycetota bacterium | reverse complement strand
ATTTGTCAGCTTACGGCCGGGAGCGTCTGAGGAAGCACTAAAAGGACACCGCCAGTCCCGATGAGAAGAGCGGCCACCACTACCGGCACGCGAGATCCTCCGGGAAGCACTTTTTCTAGGAAGATCAAGCCCGCCACCGCTGCCATCCAGGCCAAACTCATCATTCCCAGCAGCACGAGCACAACCGTCAACGCCCAGCAGCAGCCCAGACAATACAAGCCGTGAACCGCGCCGACCTTAGCCGGACCCAAGCCACCACGCCGGAGCAGCGTTGCGTGCTCGGCTACGAAAGCCAAGGGTGACCGGCATTTTTTCAAGCATCTCGTCTTGAGCGGCGTCAGTTGATAAACGCCGGCCAGAACTAGCAGCGCGGCACCCCAGCGAACGGAGGCCATTCCCGGTGGAATTAACGGCTCGAGGTAAACCGTCGCTGCGTAGAAGACCAGGCCGATGCTCGACCAGACAAAAAGGTAGCCGCCGGAAAACAGCGCCGTTGCCAATCTGGAGCGGTCGGTCCGGCGCACCCACCGATCGAAGGTGACCACCACCGGAACAACCGCGGGGAACATCATCGCCACCATCATTACGATCCACGTTAGGAGGAAAAGAGCCAGCATCGGCATTGAGAGAGAACCGCCGCCAGGCATTGACGACATGGGGGCCTCACGAGTCAAAAGCCCAAACCGCATTCCGGGAGACGAGAGTTGCGCGGTGGCAAACCACGCCAGCGCAGCAAGCCCAAGCAGCGATCCGACCAGGGCAGCTTCCCAACGCCGGGCGGTCGTATACCCGGCGCCTAGATCTTCTTTCACGCTGGGTCGGGGCCGCTCCAATCGAAGGTCATGTGTTTGCTTGACTGGCCGGTCCGCTCCCACCTGAACTCGAAGCCCTCGGCTTGATCCATAACCGCGACGCCTTGCGTAGCAATGGTACCCGGGCCAACCTCGGCGCCGGCTGGGTTGTGGACCTGAACCAACGTGCCGGGCAGTGAGGTGGGTCCAACCAGCGCCTCTGCTCGAGCCTCTACGCGACCCGGGATCCTTGCGCTCCAGGAAGTAAGATCCTCTGCCACTTCAAACTCTATCGGCGCAAATTCGATGCCGCGCAAATCCCCAATCAGATCAGCAAAACCCCCCGGCCAGCCGCCGGCCTTGCCACCGAAGATTGTTTGCAGCGCCTCTCGTTGAGACTCGTCGGCCCGCTCGTCGAAGAAAATCCCCATGGCAGCCTTTGTTTCGCCGGACCAGATATTCCCCTCAAACGCCCCAAGAGCCATGACGTTCAAACCATCGAGGACAACGTCGCCGTACCGGCCATCGTTGACGTGCCACACCAGAGTGCCGTCGCAATCTCCGAATGTGGGAGTCTGGGCGAAATAACAGGGGCAGGGAATGTTGCATTTGCAGACATCGAACCAGTCACCTCGCAGATGCCACTGGGGAACCTCAGCCATGACCACTCCTTTCGTCGTCTACAAGCGCAGCCTATAACAGGGCTCTTGTACGGAGCGCTCGAGCGGAATCAAGTTGGCTAATTACATCGATGTGTGAAGTCTCAGTACCCGTGTCCCAGTTTGGCTCCGGTACCTATGCGACACTTTGGGGCCTCCTTGGTTTGCCGTCGGGTTGAGCAAGAGCTGCGAATTCCTTGGACTTATCGTGACGTGCCGCATGGGTTCTGACCAGTGACCCGTCGATGGTGATCTGTACCGTGTCGCCCACGATTCGTACCCCGGCCACCTGGCCGATGAACTTGTTGCCGACCCGGTAGGCGGTTGCAGCAAAGCTGACCGCTCCGGATGAGTCCACTTTGCGGAGCACCTCGCCGCCTTTGGTAGGCCGGGCCGGCTTGGTTGCCTTTGCGCTGCGGTCCATCCGGTGGTCGTCGTCAATTAGGTGACGGCGGGCGTGGGTGGCAACCAGGACATCGTGGTGGTGGACGAACAGCAGCCCGTCTTTGGATTCGACGCTGACGGTGCGCCCGGCCAGATGCTTGCCCACGTGGTAACGGTTTTTCAGGATACTTACCCGGCCGGCCCCATCCACCCGGCGGGCCACCACGTTGCGGAGTGCCGCCGGCGGAGGATCCGCCGGGAGACCACCGTCGATGACCTCGAGCAAGCTGTCGGCTCTTAGCTCAAAGCGGGTGAGCGGCGGGACATCGCCGATCCCCTGGTGCTCCCGCTGAGTGTTGTAGACCTGCACCCAGGCGTCTAGAGCCTGCTGGGCCTGCTCGATGCTCTCGAAGCTGTGCTCGGAGAAGAACTCCTTGCGCATGGTCTTGTGGAGCCGTTCGATCTTGCCGGTTGTGGTAGGTGAGTAAGGAGCGGTGAGGATGTGTTTGATGCCGTTGTTCAGACAGATGCGGTCGAACAGCACGTTCATAGGCTTTTCCTGCAGCTTGCCGGTGAAGACCTTGCCATTGTCGGTGAGGATCTGCTCTGGGATGCCATGACGGTTGAGTCCCTCTATGAGCGCATCACATATCGGCTTGGCGGTGGCTCTGGGGACCAGCTTGGCGATGACGCAGAACCTGGAGTGGTCATCGATGCCGGTGACGACGGACAGCTGGGTTCCATCGGTGAGTCGAACGCTTCCCATGACATCCATCTGCCAAAGCTCCATCGAGCGGGAGCGCTCCCATCGTTTGTAGTCCTCTCGTTTGCGTTTTCGAGGCTTGGGATCGATCAGTCGGTGACGCACCAGGCATCTGTAGATCGACGCTCTTGATGGTGGCTGGTCGAGCTCGAGCCTCAACTTGCTCAAGATGGTGCGTGGACCCCACCCAGGATGAGCACGTCTTAGCTGAAGGATCTTCGCTTCGACTTC
>JAHWKV010000276.1 GCA_019347725.1 Actinomycetota bacterium | reverse complement strand
GCTCCGAGTACGACGACAAAGAATTCGGTAATGCGGTCGAGCATATTGGGAAGGCCCGGGAGGAGCTGGAGGATTACCGGGAAGACGACGAGGTGGCACCCGGCGCCGTCTCTTCGATAAGCGGTCACCTGGACAACCTGCAGCGGCTGGTGTCGCTATGAACGCCGGCCGGCGCAGATGGTTCGGTGGCGCACCCCTGGGGCCCGCAAAGATGGCAACGGTGCTTGCGCTGGCTGCCCTGGTGGTGGGTGCCGTCACCTTCCTGGGGTCCGCCGGCCGGCAGCAAACGGGTCCGCCGCAAGAAGTAACGGGATACGGGCGTGCTTACGAAGCTATCTGTAGGGCGCGTGCCGCAGAGCAAGACGACGACACGCCTGCGGCTAGGGATGTCTTCTACGATGGGGCCCACGCCGGCTTGCACGGGATCGCCGACGAGGTGGCCGGCATGGACCGACCGCTGGCCGCGGATCTTCTGCGAGCCAAGAATGCAGTGGAGGCGTCGTTCGACTCTTCTGCCGGCGGCCGCCTGGAGTCGCAGCTGGACGAACTCCTGCGTGTTTCGCAGATGGCACTAGAATCGTTGGGTGCTTCCTATTCGCTTTGTACCTTTTAGCGCTATTATCACAAGACTGTCGCGGCCATTGGCCGCAGTGCTTCTTCTGGCCCTCCTGGGTTCCTGTAGCTCCGGATCCGGTACCCAGACGCAGGCGTCGCCGGGCACCAACAGCGAGCTGAATGTGCAGGTGGCCAGCTACGATCTGGCGGTGGGTGACCAACGGTTCATGGTGGGCTTGGTCACGCCCGAGCAGGAGTTGGTCGGCTGGGGCGGCGTGGATCTTAGATTTGCGTACCTGGGCACGCGCGAGGAGCAGGTATCCGGAGAGGTGGTGACAGAGGCCGCCGGAACCTATCTGCCTATACCCAACTCAGATGGTGAACCCCGGTCCCGAGAGGGCCCTACCACCGTACCCGGGGCTGAGGGAAGCGGGGTTTACTCCACCGACGTCGAATTCGACAAGGCCGGATTCTGGGGTGTTGAGGTGACCGCAAATTTGGATGGTGAACCCGTGGTCGGCACCGCTACATTTGAGGTTTACGAAGAACACCGGTACCCGGCAGTCGGCCAGGACGCCCCTCGTACGGAGAACCTGACCCTGGGGGCTGACGGTGCTCCTGAGGCGGCGATAGATTCACGAGCTGATCAGGAGGGCGGAATCCCCGATGAGCACCTCCACACCGAGACGGTGGCCTCTTCGATCGCCAGTTCCACGCCGACTCTTTTGATCGTGTCCACCCCGGTGTACTGTCGCAGCCGGTTCTGCGGACCGATCACCGACATGGTGGCGCAGCTGGCCCACGATTACTCCAACGTAGCCAACTTCATCCACATCGAGGTCTGGAGGGATTTCGACGACTCGGTGGTAAACGAGGCTGCGGCCGAGTGGGTACTGCGTGACGAGAACATCTTTGAGCCGTGGGTATTCCTTATAGACGAGGAGGGCAAGATCTCACAGCGCTGGGACAACGTAGCTACGCGGGCGGAGATCGAACCGGTTCTGCAGGACCTGTAACGGCTTGAAGCGCCTGCTGGCACCCAGCGTCGTCTTGCTGCGAGTGCGGGATGTTCGTCTATCGGTCCATTGGTCCTGGCTGGTCGTTTTCACCCTGGTGACGTGGTCCCTGGCCGCCCAGCTGTTCCCCTTCGCTTACCCGAGCCTGTCGGCCGGCTCGTACTGGCTGATGGCGACGGTGTCGGCATTGCTGTTCTTTGTGTCGATAGTGCTACACGAGTTGGGCCACGCCTTCCAGGCCACCAGGGAAGGTATGAAGATTCACGACATCACCCTGTGGCTGTTCGGGGGTGTGGCCCGCTTTCAAGGAACGTTTCCGAGCGCGGCTGCGGAGTTTCGGATCGCCGCGGCCGGCCCGGCGGTGTCGGTGGTCCTTGCTGCTGCGTTTTATGCCCTGCGTGTGGTGTTCGAACCTGCTTGGTGGGCGGTCGAAGCGGCCGGCGTATTTGACTACCTGGCCAGGATCAACCTATTGCTGGCCCTCTTCAACCTGATTCCGGCCCTTCCTCTCGACGGCGGTCGCATCCTGAGGGCGTGGCTTTGGAAGGCCACCGGCAGCTTCATGAAGGCGACCAGGCTGGCCTCCGGTGCAGGCCGTGCTTTCGCCTACGCTCTGATGGCGCTGGGCGGGACGAGCTTGGTGTTCTGGTCGGCCTTGCAAGGAGTCTGGTTCGTACTGTTGGGCATCTTCTTGTGGCGGGCGGCTCTGGCCGAACTCAAACATGCGCAGGTCAGGCAGTCGTTCGAGGGACGCCATGCCCGCGACCTGATGGGCTCGGTGGACGATGAGGGCTATGTAGCTCTGGGATCCGAAGGTGGATCCGTGTCGGCCGACCACTCGGCCTCGGGGGTGCTGGACCTCGTGCTCGATCGGTCCGGTCCGCTGGCGGTGGTGCACGGAGGAGCAGTCGTTGGGCAGGTTTCCCGTGCCCACGTGGCGCGGTTTTTGCAGCAGGACGGGCAATCCGTCCCGTCGAACCGTCGGCGGCGCTTCTCGCGGAGCACCCTGTTGCTGGTGCTGGCTGTTGCGCTCCCCATCGCCGGCTCCCTGTACCGGCCGCCCGTATTGATCGTCTCCCCGGGCACTGCCGTCGACCTGTCCGACGACGTAACGATTACCGGCGTGCCGGCGGAAAAGCCGACCGGAAACTACCTGCTGGTTTCGATCCATCTGAGCCACCCCAACGCCCTGAGGGCAGTACTTTCGGCGTTTAATCCGGAAGTGGACGTCGTGTCCCGGTCTAGTTTGTTGCCGGCGGGGCTCTCCGAAG
>JAHWKV010000275.1 GCA_019347725.1 Actinomycetota bacterium | reverse complement strand
TCCGAAGACGCCGCTTTGAGCATCACATTGCCGCTGGCTATTAACGTCGCCACGTCGGCCAGCTCCATCGACTCGAAAATGCTTTTGAGCTCCGACATCTTGACGGTGCGCCCGCCCACGTTGATCGCCCTGAGAAAGGCAACGTAGTGGTCGGACGGCACCGCTATCAGCCCTCGGAATCCCTATTTACCGCGTCCGAGGAAAAGCCCGGCCGGCATACCGCCATGTACTCGGCGCCCTCGGAGCCGGGCGTGCTGTAGCGAACCCACTCCCCCGCCTGGACCATCACCGCCTGGCCCGCGTTGACGTCAAACGTCTTTCCAGTGGTCTCAACCCGCACGGAGCCTTTGAGCACCACGGTGTATTCATCAAATTCCGGGGTCTGTCCGGGCTCGGCCCACCCGGGCGGGCTAACCATGCGGGCGATGCTCACATCCGTCGTGCCGGTATTGGCTACTCCTACAAATTCCTCGATGACCTTGGGCGGCTCACCGTGAGCCGTTATGCGGGTCGGGTCATCGATCAACTGTGCCATCAGCAGAGCCTACCGGAGGCGCCGCCGGCAATCTCCACAAAATCTCAACACAGTCCGTGGCACTTGGAGACAAACTCTTCCTACACTTATCCCATGAGCTCACCCAGCATCGCCGTCATCGAAGATGAGTCGATCATTGCGGCCGCAGTAGCCGCGCGGCTAAGGCGAGAGGGCTTCAAGGTGGAGATCGCGCCGGACGGCCCTTCGGGCGTGGCGCTGTGCGAGAGAACCCGGCCGGACCTGGTGGTTCTCGATGTCATGCTGCCGGGCTTCGACGGACTGGAGGTCTGCCGTCGGATTCAAGGGGAGCGCCCTATTCCCGTGCTCATGCTCACCGCCCGGGACAGCGAGACCGACATGCTGGTGGGGCTGGGCATCGGCGCCGACGACTACATGACCAAGCCGTTTAGCCCCCGGGAGCTGGTGGCGAGGGTACGGGCGCTGTTAAGACGGGCACAGCGCTTTCCGTCGGTTCCAGACACGACGTTCATCATCGGAGACCTAGAGGTAGACCCCGCGCGCCGGCAGGTCAAACGCCGGGAGGAGATCATCCATCTCACGCCGATCGAGTTCGAGCTCCTGTTCACGCTGGCCTCCAAACCGGGCGTGGTCTTCACCAGGGAACAACTGCTGAACCACGTCTGGGGATATCAAGAGAGTTTCGGCGGGCGGACGGTGGACTCCCACGTCGGGGCGCTAAGGCGCAAGCTGGGATCGGACCTTCTGCGGACGGTCCACGGCGTAGGTTACGCCGTAGAATCGCAAGGATCTTGAGACCGCTAGACCCGCTCTCTTCTATAAAGATAAAGCTCGGCGTCGTCATCGTGGCGTCTGTCGCCGTAACCGCCGTCGGGCACACTCTGGGACTTCGGGCCGGTATGCCGCTGGTTGCCGTAGCGCTCGGGTCGGGCGCGCTTTCGCTGCTGATGGTGCAGTTTTTGGCCCACGGTATGACCTCGCCGCTTCGAGAGATGGTCGCTGCGGCCAAGAATATGGCCAGAGGCGACTACTCCAGCCGGGTAACCGCAACCTCCAGAGATGAGGTAGGTGAGCTGGCGCGGGCCTTCAATGCCATGGCGTCGGAACTGGCGCAGGTCGATCGCATGCGCCGCGACCTGGTCGCCAACGTGTCCCACGAGCTGCGTACCCCCATTAGCGCCCTGCAGGCGATGCTCGAGAACCTGATAGACGAAGTGGTCGAACCGGACCCCGAGACGTTCGCCACGATGCTTCAGCAGGTGCAACGCCTGGGGCGCCTGGTCAATCAGCTGCTGGACCTATCGCGTCTGGAATCGGGAACCGTTCCGCTGCAGTACAGCACCTTCTCGGTGAGAGGCCTGCTGGAGCAGGCTGGGCGGGAGGCACGTATGCATTCTCAGGACGTTCAGTTAAAAGTGGAGGTTACCCCGGACGGCATGACCGCTGACGCCGACCCCGAGCGCATTCACCAGGTCCTGTACAACCTCATCGAAAACGCCATCCGGCATTCTCCTGCGGGAGCGCCGATCACCGTATCGGCGCACCGCAGCGACTCTAACGTGACACTTACCGTGGCAGACGAGGGCCCCGGCATACCGGAAGACGAGGCTTCCAGGGTCTTCGAGAGGTTCTACCGATCCGACGCCGCCCGCTCCTCCACCCAGGGCGGGACCGGACTGGGCCTGGCAATCGCCCGCTGGATCGTGGAGCTCCACGAGGGCAGTATCCAGGTAGACACCACGGCGCCGCACGGCTGCAAAATGGTGGTCGAGCTGCCGGCGTAAGAGTGGGTTCGACACGCGGTCTGGCTTCCACGGCGCGAAAAGCACCGCTCGCCGACTGTGTAATCTTACACACATGATCCGCCTTGCTCTCGCCCAGGTGAACCCCACGATAGGGGACCTGGAAGGCAACGCCTCCATAGTGACGCGGGCCATATCCGACGCCATGGCGCAGGGAGCGGACGTCGTGGCCTTTCCCGAGTTGGTCATAACCGGTTACCCGCCGGACGATCTACTGCTTAGCCCCGCCTTTATCACCGACAGCAATCAAGCACTCGAGCACGCCGCGAAGGCCACCGACGGGATTACCGCCATCGTGGGATGCATAGACCAATCCGAAGGCAGGCTGTACAGCGCCGCCGCCTTCCTCGCTCGCGGCAGAGTACAGGCCGTCTACCACAAGCATCATCTGCCCAACTACGGCGTGTTCGACGAGCGCCGCGGCACCGACCAGCTCTGGATCGCGTGCGAGACGCGCGAGAAGGACAAGGCGCAGCTCGAAGAGGCGATCCGGCAAGCAGTCGCCGACGAGATCGGCCTCATGCCCGCGCAGGTGTGC
>JAHWKV010000274.1 GCA_019347725.1 Actinomycetota bacterium | reverse complement strand
CCCCGGACCAGGGTCTTAGCGCTCTTGCGGGCCGCAAACTTCATTTTTCGAAGTGTACCCGGGGCGGACCTCCTCGACCTCAATCGTTGGGCTCCACATGAA
Source organism: Actinomycetota bacterium (assembly GCA_019347725.1). Classification (GTDB taxonomy): domain Bacteria; phylum Actinomycetota; class CADDZG01; order JAHWKV01; family JAHWKV01; genus JAHWKV01. The sequence goes on along the minus strand of JAHWKV010000274.1, from coordinate 2,774 downwards.
AGCGCGCCCGCAACTTGTCGTAGAAGTGGGACTTGTAGGCGGTCAACAACTTGAGGGGGCGAGGGTGCGCTTGCACCGTTATGAACCCGCCCGGCTGCAGGTCGTGTAGATGCTGACCGTCAGCGGAAAGCGCCACCGAGTCCATCGGCGTCTCAAGGGTCACCGTGTGAGACGGCCCGACCACTATGGATCGCCAAAGCGGTGTGTGCGCACATACGGACGTCAACACGAGAGCGTTCACGTCGGGAGCGACCACAGGCCCGCCGGCCGACAAGGAGTAGGCCGTGGAGCCGGTGGGGGTCGCGACGATGAACCCGTCGGCCGTGTAGCGGGCCACCACCTCATCGCCGACCGACACCCGGACGGTAACCACTCTGGCCACAGTATCCCGCTCAACCACCACCTCGTTGAGGGCCATGAAATTGGACACCCTCTTTTCGCCTTGGTGGGAGGTTGCCTCCAGGACCAAACGGTGCTCGACCCGGTATATATCGGTGATGAGCGCCTGGACCATGTCATCGACCATGCCCGGGTCCACGGTTGAAAGGAACCCGAGATTGCCTAAATTGGCGCCCAGCACAGGCACATCCAGGCGCCAGGCGATCTGGGCGGCCCTCAGCAAGGTGCCGTCGCCGCCCAGGGCCAAGATGGCGTCCGCACCGTCGCTCGAATCGTCCATCGTTGCCACGTCCAGCCCGCGGTGCGCCCCGTCCTCGCGGATACGGTCGGCCGTCTCCTTCGCCTTTGGATTGGTTGGGTGGAGCACCAGTCCGATGGTTTTCATTCAAGCATCTCCAGCGCTCGACCCGCAGCCTGCCTCTCGGCCCGGTTGCCCGGAGCGGCCATGATAAAAAACTCCTGGTTGCCGGTCGCTCCGATGATCCGAGAGGGAGCTGCCTCCACCGTGCCGAGCTGCTGCCCCTCAAGAACCTCGATCACCGACTCCAGCACCTGCAGCCACACTTGACGATCCTGCACCACACCTCCGCGCTCGACTTGACCGGGGGCGGCCTCGAACTGTGGCTTGACCAACAATACGCAGATCGAGACCCCGCCGGCGAGCGCGGCGAGTGTGCGCGCCATGGACCTAAGCGTTACGAAGCTCAAGTCCGCCACAATCAGGTCGAACCCACGAAGCTGGCCGGCCAGCGAGCGAACGTTCGTCCGCTCCAGCAGCTCGACCCTGGAATCAGTCCGCAACGACCAATCGAACTGTCCGTACCCTACGTCCACGGCAGTCACTTGCGCTGCTCCCGCCTGCAGCAGGCAATCGGTGAACCCTCCCGAACCGGCGCCTGCGTCCAAACAGCGCATCCCCGTGACATCTAAACAGAAGTCCTCCAGGGCGCCGTGGAGCTTGTCGCCACCGCGGGAGACGTAGCGGCGGGCTCGACGGATACTGATGTGGCTGTTACCGGAAACCAGGGTAGCTGCAGAAAGGCCGGGCGCGCCGTCGATAAGCACGCTTCGGGACTCAATAGCCTGATTAGCTTGATCGATGCCGGCAACCAGGCCGCGCGCTACCAGTTCCCGATCCAAGCGGCGACGGGCGACCACGGTGCGGGCGACCTAGCTATCGCTGCGATCCCGACCCGGGTGGGCCGTGGCTTCAAGGTCCAGCTCCAAGGCGGCGATTACCTTATCGAAGGCGTCGGCTCGCTCCGGCAAGGGCTGGGTCGCCAGGTGCTCCAAGAGTTCATCGGCCTCTAGCTCTTCCACAGGACGGATCTTAGTGCACGTGCCCGTTTACCGCGCCGCGGCAAGCAGAGGGTAGGGATTTCTTGGGCGTCCTCCGCCGGGGTGCCACTCAAAATGTACGTGGCAGGGCCCGCCTCGGGCGTTGCCGGTGTTGCCGTTCTCTCCGATCTTCTGCCCGGCCGATACCCGACTGCCGGTGCTTATGCCGGGAGCGTAGCTGCGTAGGTGGGCGTAAAAAAATACATCTCCGTTTCCGGCCCTGAGGTAAGCCATGATGCCGCCGTTGCCCCCGGAGTGAAGGCGGGTAATCACCCCATCGGCGACCGCAACCACCGGGGCGCCGCATGAAGCCATGACATCAGTTCCTTGGTGCCGGCGACCCCCGGATCGTGGCGCTCCCCACGTATCCGCAAAAGCGTTGGACCCGTCGATGGGAATGCTAAAGGCGGGGAACGACCGGATCTTGCTAACCCGAGCCGCCCCGCGGGCTCCCTCGAGCTTGGCTGCGAGCTCCCGCCGCTTCTCTCGCTGGCGCTCCACGAGCTCCCTCTGCCGGGCAATAGTTTGGTCCAGGTCTTCCAGCAGCTCGTCCGAGCGGGACTGCATCACCCGCAAGCTGTCCACGAGCTTGCGGTCGCTGCGGCCAAGGACCTCAATGAAGTACATGCGCCGGAAAAAGGTCGCCGGGTCCTCCGACAGCAACATGTTGGAAAAGAAGGTCGAAACCCCGCCGCTTTTATAGATATGGCCGGCTCGCACCTGGATCTGGTTACCTCGCTCGGCAATGATGTCCTGCGCTTCGGCGAGTTCCGCTTCCACTCGAGCCTTGCGGTCCACCGTCTCGCCCAGCTGGGTCTCCAAACGGCTGTAGTCAGCCGCCGCCTCGTCCAGCTCGGACTGTACCGACGACACGTCGGCCGCACCGGCCTCGGGCATCGGTCCGGCTGCCAGTGCGCACAGCATCGCCACGCTAATAGCGCGAGCGACGCTAAGGGCCCGGGTGCTGTTCATAGGATTTGCCGACAGGCTCTCAGGCGCCTTACAAATTTGTCAAGGCCCCCGCAGGCGCCTGCGTT
>JAHWKV010000273.1 GCA_019347725.1 Actinomycetota bacterium | reverse complement strand
TGGAGTTCGTGGGCCACGACGTCATCCGTCAGAACCACATCGGCGATTGGGGTACCCAGTTCGGGATCCTCATCGAGCACCTGATGGACCTGGACCTGGCCGAGGACGCGCCCCTGCCCGAGCTCAATCCGCTCTATCGCCGTGCCCAGGCCCGCTTCGAGGAGGACGAGGACTTCGCCGACCGAGCCCGTCGCCGGGTGGTGGCGCTCCAGGGCGGTGATCCGGAGGCTCTGGCCGTCTGGCGCCGGCTGGTCGAGACTTCCACCGCCTACTTCCAGGCCATCTACGACCGGCTCGATGTGACCCTGCGCCCCGACCAAGTGATGGGGGAGAGCGGGTACAACCCCATGCTCCCCGAGGTGGTGGAGGAGCTGCGCTCTCAGCGGCCCTCCAACCCGGCCGAGGCCAAGGACGAGCTCCGGGCCGGTCTGGCGCGGCGCCTGGTGGAAGTGGACCGTGATCTGGACCTGAAGGGCGACCCGGCGGTCATCGTGATGGTGGGGGTGAACGGAGTGGGCAAGACCACCTCCATCGCCAAACTCTCTAACTGGCTGATCGGCGAGGATCGCAAGGTCGTGCTTGCCGCGGGGGATACTTTTCGTGCCGCGGCGATCGACCAGCTGGGCCTCTGGGCGGAGAGGCTGGACGTTCACATGGTCAAGCACCAGCCCGGCTCGGATCCCTCTGCCGTCGTGTTCGATGCTCTCGAGCACGCCCGGGCCAAAAAGGTTGACGTCGTCATCGTGGATACCGCCGGCCGCCTGCATACCAAGGCCGACCTTATGGAAGAGCTTAAGAAGATCCGCCGGGTGGTGGAGCGGGAAGCCGGCGAGGTCGGGGAAGCCTTGCTGGTGCTGGACGCCACAGTGGGTCAAAACGGTCTGGCACAGGCCAACGCGTTCCAGGAGGCCATGGGCGCCACAGGCGTGATTCTCACCAAACTCGACGGCAGCGCCAAGGGGGGCATAGTGCTGGCAGTCCAGGAGCAGCTAGGCATTCCGGTGAAGATGGTGGGCGTGGGCGAGGGGATAGAGGACCTGGAAACCTTCAGCCCGGAGAACTTCGTCGACGCGCTCCTCGAGGGCTCCGATTAGCTAATCCGAACCTCGTAGGTCCTTCACGTAGAGGAACTGTCGGCGGCCGACCCAGCGGGTCACGATCATAGGCCCCGGGATTGCACCTACAATGGCCGGGATGTTTGATTCCCTGGGCCGGCGCCTCGACGACGTCTTTAAACAGCTGCGCGGTAAGGGCCGTCTGAGCGAGAAGGACGTCGAGGCGGCCATTCGCCAGATCCGCCTCGCCCTGCTCGAGGCAGACGTCGCGTTGCCCGCGGTCAAGTCCTTCTTGGCCGCGGTGCGTGAAAAGGCGGTTGGCGAAGAGATTCTCAAGTCGCTGACTCCGGGTCAGCAGGTCATCAAGATCGTCCACGAAGAGCTGATTCAGATGCTCGGGGGTGAGATGACGCCGCTGCGGCTGGCGTCCAATCCCCCAACGGTAATCCTGCTGGCTGGTCTGCAGGGTTCCGGTAAGACCACCCTGGCGGCCAAGCTCGGGGCTCACCTGAAGAAGAAGGGCAAGCGGGTACTGTTGGTGGCGGCGGACCTGCAGCGTCCCGCGGCCATCCGCCAGCTTGAACTGTTGAGTGAGCAGGCCGGGGTGATGTTTCACTCCGTGCCCGGTGAGACCGTTCCCACGGCGGTAGCTCGATCCGGGTTGGAGGAGGCCAAGCGAAACGCCGACGTCGTGATCGTCGACACAGCCGGCCGGCTGGGCATCGACGAGGAGATGATGCAGCAGGTCTCCGATGTCCATGACGCCGTCCAGCCGCATGAGGTGCTCTTCGTCTTGGACGCCATGACCGGTCAGGACGCACTGTCCTCGGCTAAGGCCTTCTCCGAGACCTTGCCCTTAACCGGGATAGTCATAACCAAGATCGACGGCGACGCCCGTGGAGGTGCGGCCCTGTCCGCAACCGCTGTAACCGGCAAGCCGGTGATGTTCGCAGGAACGGGCGAAAAGCTACAGGACCTGGAGCCGTTTTACCCGGACCGCATCGCCTCCCGCATTCTGGGGATGGGGGACGTGCTCAGCTTGATCGAGCGGGCCGAGGGCACCATCTCTCAGGAGGAGGCGGAGGACCAGGCGCGCAAGGTCTTCGAAGCCCGCTTCACCCTCGAGGACTTTCTCGGCCAAATACAAAATGTCAGGAAGATGGGCGGCATCGGCGACCTGTTGAAGATGCTGCCGGGCATGCCGGGCGGCGGGCGCCTGGACGACGTCGACGTAGAAGACGATGACATCGACAAGATCGAGGCCATCATCCGCTCTATGACCCCCCAGGAGCGCAACGACCCCAAGATTATTAACGGCAGCCGCCGCAAGCGCATCGCCGTCGGATCCGGCGTGATGGTGCGCGACGTCAACGACCTGCTCAAGCAGTTCGACGCGGCCCGCAAGATGATGAAGCAGATGACCAAGATGGGAAAAGGAGGCAAGAAGGGCTTTCAGCTGCCGCCGGGGTTCGGATAGTATTCCGTCCGCCGGGGATTTGCTACCGTCCGGTGAGTTGTGATGCTCATCGCCGGAGCATTTAGCTGCTATGCTCACATAGTTATGGTGAGAATAAGACTTCGCCGCATGGGCAAGAAAAAGCAACCGACATACCGTGTGGTGGTCGCCGACGGACGCGCTCCTCGCGACGGCAGGTTCATCGAGGCGATCGGCAGATACGCTCCTCGAAATGAGCCGTCGGTCGTAGAGATTAACCACGAGCGAGCGCTCGCGTGGCTGAGCGAGGGAGCGCAACCCTCCGACGCAGTTACCCAGCTGTTCAAGATCGCCGGCGTAATTGATGAGAAGGGCAACAGGCTCGAA
>JAHWKV010000272.1 GCA_019347725.1 Actinomycetota bacterium | reverse complement strand
GTCCGTAAGCGACCCCGAGAGCTTTCGAAGCCGAGCCGTAAGGGCAGAACGGATGCATCCGGATGCGGTGTCGATGGATTCGATCGGTAAGCTTGTGGATTTTCGCGAGAGGACGGTTCTGCGACCGCCGAAAAGCCGCAGGCGAGGCCCGCGTAAGGGCAGCGCGGTTGGGTGTTGGGGAAAGTCGAGATTGAGTTACGGCGCCAAGTTACGGTATTAGCCGTATTTTTTCGTCCAGAGCCGATCGGCCAGGCATCCCGCTTTCCACTCCTTCAACTTGGTCCACGAGTAAGGGATAGCTTCCTCGCCCAGGCGGGCGCCCGCAACGGCTCCAGCCATGGAGGCAATGGTGTCGGTGTCTCCACCCAAGTTGACTGCAAATTGGATGGTGGCCGAAAAGGAGGTCATGTTCAGCAGGACGGCGGCGAGAGCGGCGGGGACCGCTTCGACCGCTTTAATGCCTGTCCCGGTCGTTGCGGCGACCTCGCTCGCAGTACTGGACGGCTTCAAATGGGCAACTGCCAGCGCCACTGCTGCAGCTTGAACGCCGGCCGCGTCGACCGCCTCCGGATGTGTGTGGGTAACCGTTGCGCTGCTGCGACCCATGCTTACCGCGCGATTGACCGCCGGATAGGCGATCAGCGCAACTGGAGCAACTCGCATGGCGGCGCCGTTGCCGAACGACCCTTTGTCGCCGAACTGATTTGGAGCAAGGGTGCGCCAGTCCTCACCGGCGCCGACTCGTTCCAGAAGGCGGGCCGCGCCCGCGCCGTAGCCGCGGTGCGGATCCTTGTTGAACGTATGTGCAAACCGACCGGCCAGGTGGTCCAGGTCCAGCGAGCCGCATTCAATCAGCGATTCGGCCAGAGCGTGTGTAAGAGCGGTGTCGTCCGTGTACCTCAATGCAGACGGCTCTGTGGCCACGTCGTCAAATTGACCAATGCCCAAGGGGTGCGGATAGCCCTCAAACGGTGCACCTAGAGCGTCACCGACGGCCGCTCCAACCAGAGCTCCCCGGAACCTGGAACGTAGTTCTTCACGGTATCCGGCGGTTGGAGTTTGAGCTTTCATTTAGGCGTGTGAACCGATCGTCGTGGTTGCTTAGAGCTCAAAAGGTACGTCCTACAGCTGGGTCCACTGACCTTCGCTCCTAGATGTATAATATACCCTAACGTAAGGGTATACTAGTTCGGCTGGTTTTGGGTGAGCAAAGAGACGATATGGACAAACAAATGCATCAAATTGGCGAGGTGGCGGAGGCGGTCGGCCTGTCCCTGCGCACGATCCGCCACTATGAGGAGGTCGGATTGGTCCCCCCCTCCGACCGGACGGCGGGGGGATTTCGTCTGTACACCGACGCCGATATCGACCGGCTGCGCCTGGTAAAGCAGATGAAGCCTCTGGAGTTCTCCTTGGAGGAAATGAAGGATCTACTGCGAGTGCGCGAGCAGCTGGCCGGCGCAGCCGACGGTACGGAATGCAAACCTCTGGCGGAGAGGCTGTCCATGTACGCACAGGCCGCTGAGCGGCGATGCGAGAAGCTGCGCGAGCAGCTCGCGGCGGTAAGCGCCGTGGCGGGCATGCTTAGCAGCGAGGCCTCAAGGAAGAGCTCTGGTGCATCACACCGATCCTGACCGAGTGAGGGTTTGATGGAAGCAGTGGTTTGTCCCAGATGCGGTAAGGACGACCATTTGGCCGGTGAGCGCCGCGGTGAGATGGTGCGCATAACTTGCTCCGCGTGCAGCCTGGTGTGGGACCGAGACCCCGCTCCCCGGTGCCCGGAGTGCGGTTTGACCGACGTGCGTCCGGTTCCCGAGCCGGTGTGGGCAAAGGTTCGGGGCAACCAGAGATCCATAGTCGCCTATAAGACGGTTTATCTGTGTCCGGCGTGCGATAAGCGACGGTTGAAGGAGCATCTGGGCGCCAATCCGATGTCGTCCAAGGGTGCAGGTACCGGTTAACCAAGCCTATGAACGTGCCCATGTCCCTGCTTACCGATCTGTACGAGATGACCATGGTGGACGTCTATCGTCGGCAAGCGATGGCCGACCGCAGCGCCATCTTCAGTTTGTTCGTGCGTCGCCTTCCATCCGAGCGCGGTTACCTGGTAGCAGCCGGGTTGGACGACGCCCTTAGCTGGCTGGAGAATTTGCGTTTCGAGATCGAAGATCTGGACGCCCTCGACCGTTTGAACCTGTTCTCGGAGGATTTCTTACGCTGGCTGGGACAGATGGGCTTTACGGGATCGGTGCGGGCGGTTCCGGAAGGCACGATCGTCTTTGCCGAAGAGCCCATTTTGGAGGTTGAAGCTCCGATCGGACAGGCGCAGCTGGCGGAGACGTTTCTGCTCAACCAGATCACCCTCCAGACCATACTGGCGACCAAGGCGGCGCGCTGTCGGGACGCCGCCGGCGGAAGGGCGGTGGTCGACTTTGCCCTGCGCCGGACCCAGGGAGTGGATGCGGGGATGAAGCTTGCCCGCATTTGCGGCTTGGTAGGCCTCTCCGGAACCAGCAATGTGGCCGGATCTGCGCGGTACGGGGTGCCCGCCAGCGGCACCATGGCCCACGCCTTTATCCAAGCGTATCGTGACGAGACGCAGGCGTTTCGCGCTTATGCCGAGGCGTACGAAGACGCCACTGTGCTGGTGGTCGACACCTACGATACCGCCGACGGCGTGGAGAAGGCGATCACGGTAGCGGGCGAGATGCGTGAACGGGGGACCGCTCTGCGGGGAGTGCGGCTGGACTCCGGGGACCTGGGCGTGCTTGCTCACCAGACCCGCCGCCGTCTGGACGAAGCCGGTTTCCCGCAAGTGAAGATCTTTGCCAGCGGAGGACTTGATGAGTACAGGATCCGCCGGCTGCTGGAACTCGAGAA
>JAHWKV010000271.1 GCA_019347725.1 Actinomycetota bacterium | reverse complement strand
GTCGTCGAAATCGGCCGCATCCGCGTACCACGTCGGGACGTACTCGATCGGGTGCATGCAGTCGCGCGCGAGCACCTTGTACTCGCCGGGCTCGATGTCGATCGAGAACTCCCCTGTGTCGGGATCCGAGTAGGTCTCGTCGTACCAGAACGAGGGATCATCGGAGAGATAGATCTCCACGCAGGGCCGTTGCCTCACCCTCGAGCGAAAAGCCTGACCAAACCCAGCAAGATGGTCGCGCCCACGAAGGCCACCACAATGTTGCCCATCCACTGGCCTCGAGGGGGCATCAAGCCCAGAGAATTAAACACCCAGCCACCGATAAAGGCCCCGACCACGCCCGCCACCACGTTGAGCAGGCAGCCCATGCGGTATCCGGTGCCGGTCACCAGGCTCGCCAACCAGCCGGCCAGGCCTCCTACTATCACCCAATAAATAAACTGCTCCATCGGCGCAGTCTATTGCGTACGGCTACAAGCTGCTGCTTCACGCTATCCTGGAGCCATGAGAAACCGAACCACCATCGCGGTAATTGCTCTGCTATTGGTTATTGCCCTGATGGGCTCACTGGGCGTCATGACCCTTTCCACCGCCATCGGAGCCGGTTAGCCAGGCTAGAGGCCGCAGTCGTACGGCTGTTGCCCGGGAAGGCCCAGCACCACAGAATCGCCTACCTTGGTACCTGAGGCACCGGCGAAGCTTCCCTGGTTGATCGCCAGCGCGGCGTGTCCGCTGGAGTCGGTCACCAGTAACCGGCCGCCGACCTCGACTGCGGAGAAGTGGTCGAACCAGGGCACCTGAAAGCCCTGGGCGCAAACGCGCGCCTCCAACGAGGCGCCGGGGTGCACACGCAGCGCCGCCGCCAGACTCTCGGCCCGAATACTTAGCTGGGCGTTGCCGAACCGGTCCACGTCGACCACCTCGCCGTGCAAATGATCACCATGATCGACCACCAGCGGCTCGGGCAGGCGCTCAAGGGTCTCCGTCGGGATCTCGTCACCGAACTCTTCCGGGGGGCGCCCCACGGCAACGTGAGCGGCGGCTGGAGCAAAGACGTCCCGGCCGTGGAAGGTGCCCGACGCCGCCGGCGATACCAGACGCGGGTTACTGATGTGCCACGCGCCCTTAGGACCGTCCCGGGCGCCGACTGCGGCGGCAAGAAGCCCGTTGTCCGGACCTACAAATACCGAACCGTCGCGGCTTTGGATAATCACGGGCCGCCGCGCGGAGCCCACGGTGGGGTCCACGATCGCCAGGTGCACCGCCGTGGGCATATAAGCGACCGCCCTGGCCAGCACCCCGGAGGCGTGCCGCAGGTCGAACGGCTCGATGCTGTGGCTTATATCGAGAACGTCCACCGCGGGCGCGATGCGCCGGATAACGCCCTTACATACGGCCACGAACTCATCGCTCAGCCCGTAGTCGCTGAGAAAGGTTATGCAGTCGAGGCTTACTTGCCTTGCTGACGCCGCTGCCACCGGGTGCGCTTCAGCATCTTCTTGTGTTTCTTCTTTCGCATCTTCTTACGTCTTTTCTTTACGACGGATGACACAGTAGGTCGCCTTCCTTCAAAGTTAACGGGACAAATCACCAAAAAACTGCTGCGGCGCGTGTCTGCCTATGGTCCTGCCATCGGTGGTCAGTCGCACCGAGCCCAGGCGCAAGCCTTTAGCACCAGATGACATCGACGATACCATCCGCAGGATATTGCCTTGGGCCTGGTGCTCGAGTAGTCCGATTCCGTGACACCTGCCCTGACCGTCCTCCAGGCCCACCAACAGGCCGTCAAGGCGGCTCAAATCGTCCTCGGGGGCCAGCGTAGGCATGAACACCGTGGGCTTAACGCGCCAACGGAACAGCGGCTCGGCGAAGTACTTGGCAAAGCGCCTCTCCCGTTCGGTCAGCCTCTCCTCAGCAGAGCTGCTGGTCTGATCGCCCGGAACCTGCAATCCCGTGACCTCGACCGAGAAGAAGCGGCCGGCGATCGCGAGTACCGGATCGAGCTCCTCTCCGCGCTGGAAGCCCACCACGTGTGAGGGCCGGATCAGATCCAATTTATGGTACTTGAGCGCCTCGGCGTCGGGACCGGAGATAAAGGCGCAGGTATCGACCACCACCATGTCGCAACCGGCCTCCCGGGCGTGGGCCACCAGCCGGGCGGTTCCGGCCGCCAGAGCCAAAAGATTCTCTTCGGGCACGAACGAGCCGACGAAGCCGAGCTCATTCGCATCGGCCACAGAACTGCGGTCCACCGACTCCAGGTCCCGGCAGAACCTAAGACCTACGCAACTGGGCGGCCCTACCGTCGACTGGCCTATGTCGGAGTCCACGTACGCAACGTTTATGCCCTCGCTGCGGGCCGCCTCCGCCACGGTCAATCCGAACGACGTCTTGCCTGTGTCGACACCGCCCATGAGCATTACCGTGCCACGGGCATGCAGGAGCCTGTCGATTAGTTCGTGCTGGGAAACGCGCGTCACGAAGTGCTCCCACTCTTAAGCGCACATGCAGGCATCGCCGTATCCTGCGGATGAGTCGGAGTGAACATCGCTTCGCAGGCACGCAAGCACGCAGAACGCGGGACAACCAATAATGCAGGCTCTGTTGCCGGCGCTACTGAGGTGCAACGATTGCCGGCTTACACCGCCCTAACGTAGTGGTCGTCGAGGTACTGGTGGACGTCCTCTTCCTTGACCCTGTAGCGATTGCCTACCTGAACCGCCTTCAGCGACCCTGACTTGATCAGTCTGTAAACCGTCATGTTGGAAACGCGCATCAACGTCGCGACCTCACGGACAGTCAAAAATTTGTACTTCGGTTTGTCTCGAGCCCTTAGTCAAACGCTAGTTTGTCTGGAGTATACCTCTCGGCCTAATCGCGCGAGCAAC
>JAHWKV010000270.1 GCA_019347725.1 Actinomycetota bacterium | reverse complement strand
GATCTGCTCTACGCCCCTCCGGTGGTGCCGCCCAACCGGGTGCGGACGCTGGCCGCCGCGCTCGAGGACCTCGGTGCCACCCCGGTGGGGGTGTCGGTCCGCGAGGCCGCCGTCTCGATGCTCATGGAGCAGGAGCAGGAGCTGGGCGAGCGGGAGGAGTGCCGCCACGAGATCGAGCGGCTCGACCGCGAGCTGATCGCGCTCGACGATGAGGACGCCCGGGCTTTTTCGCAGAACGCCGCCTGCCTGAGCTGCGGGCTGTCCTTCGATGAGCTGGCCCCCCGCAATTTCAGCTTCAATACGCCCTACGGCGCCTGCGGGCGTTGCGATGGCCTGGGTACCCACCTGGAGGTGGATGCGGACCTTATCGTGTCCAACCCGGAGCTGAGCATCGCCGAAGGGGTGATTCGGCCGTGGTCCAACGCCCGGCTCGAGTACTTCTCCCGCATGATGCAGGCTGTCGCCCAGCAGTACGGCTTTTCCGTCGAAACTCCCTGGGCGGAGCTGACCGACGAGCAGCGCAACTACATCCTGCGCGGCACCGGCGGCGACGAGGTGTTCATCGAGTACAAAAACCGGTACGGGCGGATGCGCAGATACCACACCAAGTTCGAAGGCGTCATCCCCTGGCTGGAGAGGCGTCGCGCCGAAGCCGAGTCGGACTTCACCCGGGAGCGCATCGAGCAGTTCTTCCGGCAGATCCCCTGCCCCAGCTGCGGGGGGGCGCGCCTTCGTCCGGAGTCGCTTGCGGTCACCGTGGCCGGACTCAACATATGGGAGCTGTGCCGCATGCCTGTGGTGGATGCAGAGAAGTTCCTAGGCAAGCTCGAGCTGAGCGAACGGGAACATACGATCGCCGAGCGGGTGCTGAAGGAAATCAACGAGCGGCTGGGCTTTTTGATCGACGTAGGTCTGGACTACCTGTCGGTGGAGCGATCCGCGGCCACTCTCGCGGGCGGTGAGGCTCAGCGTATCCGGCTGGCCACTCAAATCGGCAGCGGCCTGGTGGGTGTCCTTTACATCCTCGATGAGCCGTCTATTGGTCTGCACCAGCGTGACAACCGCCGGTTGATCGAGACCCTGCTGCGGCTCAAGGAGCTGGGCAACACATTGATAATCGTCGAACACGACGAGGAGACGATCCGCGTGGCTGACTACGTGGTGGACATCGGACCTGGCGCCGGCGAGCACGGAGGTGAGATCGTCTACGCAGGCAAGGTCAAGGGTCTGCTGTCCAAACGAGACTCTCTAACCGGTAACTACCTGTCCGGCCGTAAGAGCATCCCGGTGCCGAGCCGGCGCCGGGAGCCGTCGGAGGCCGCGCTGATGGTGATCGGAGCCGATGAGCACAACCTGCAAAATCTCGATGTGCGGTTCCCTCTCGGCCTGTTTATCTGCGTGACCGGCGTCTCGGGATCCGGCAAGTCCACCCTGGTCAACGAGATCCTCTATCGGGCCGTACACCGCCATTTGTTCAGCGACGCCAAGCTCCTTCCCGGCAAGCACCGGCGGGTGGACGGCCTGGAGTCGATCGACAAGTGCATCGACATCGATCAGTCGCCGATCGGCCGCACCCCGCGCTCCAACCCGGCGACCTACACCGGCGTTTTCGATTCCATCCGCAAGCTGTTCTCGCAAACCGAGGAGTCTCGGGTGCGCGGCTACCTGCCGGGGCGCTTCTCCTTCAATGTGCGGGGAGGCCGGTGCGAGAACTGTCAGGGAGAGGGCACCATCAAGATCGAGATGTACTTCTTGCCCGACATGTATGTCACCTGCGAAGTCTGCAAAGGCAGGCGCTACAACCGGGACACCCTGGCTGTGCAGTACAAGGGCAATACCATCTCCGACGTGCTCCAGATGAGCATCGAGGAGGCGCTGGAGCTGTTCGGCCCCATCCCACGCATCGCCCGGCACCTGCAGACTTTGTACGACGTGGGGCTGGGATACGTGCGGCTGGGCCAGCCTGCGCCTACGCTGTCCGGTGGAGAGGCGCAGCGGGTGAAGCTCGCCACCGAGCTGGCCAAGCGGGCCACCGGCAAGACGCTGTACATACTCGACGAGCCGACCACCGGACTGCATTTTGAGGACATAGCCAAGCTGCTCAAGGTCCTGCACGGCCTGGTGGACAAGGGCAATTCCGTGGTGGTCATCGAGCACAACCTCGACGTGATCAAGACGGCCGACCGGCTGATCGACCTCGGTCCGGAAGGAGGAGCCGGCGGCGGCCTGGTGGTGGCCGAAGGTACCCCGGAGCAGGTTGCCGCCACCGCCGGCTCTCACACGGGAAAGTTCCTGCAGCCGATCCTGGAGGGACGCAAGCGTTACTAGTCCGATGGATAACTCATGGCAGCCCGCCACTGCGGACATTCCAGACTCGCCCGGCGTTTACATGTTCCGAGATGCCCACGGACAGGTGATCTACGTCGGCAAGGCCCGCAGCCTCAAGCACCGCGTGCCCAACTATTTCGGCGCCGGCCTGCATATTAGGACGGCGTCGATGGTCGCCGCAGCCAGGGAGGTCGAGTGGATCGTCACCAAGAACGAGATCGAGGCTCTGCAGCTCGAGGTCACCTTCATAAAGAAGTACAAGCCGCGCTTTAACGTACGGTACCGGGACGACAAGTCCTACCCGTATCTGATGGTGTCGACGAGCGAAGTGATTCCTCGTGCTCGGGTGACCAGGGTTAAAAAAAGCAAACAGGACCGTTATTACGGTCCGTACACTCACGCCTACGCCATCCGGGAAACCCTGGACCTGCTGCTGCGGGTCTTCCCGATGCGTACCTGCTCCGAGGGGGTGTTCAACCGGGCCGAGCGCTCCGGGCGTCCGTGCCTGCTCTACCACATTGGGAGATGCGCAGCGCCCTGCGTGGGCCACGTAAACGCCGAGGAGC
>JAHWKV010000026.1 GCA_019347725.1 Actinomycetota bacterium | reverse complement strand
GTGAAGGTGGGCGGTCGGGGAAAAGCCGGCGGAATCAAGGTGGTGGACAACCCGCAGGCGGCCCGCTCGGCCGCCGAGTCCATCCTTGGCATGCAGATCCGCTCACACACCGTGGAGCAGGTGTTGATCGAGGCGGGTGTGGAAATCGCTTCCGAGGCATACCTGTCGATTCTGCTGGACCGCTCTTCTAAAAAGCACCTGATGATTGCTTGTGCCGAGGGCGGCGTCGACATCGAATCGGTGGCTAAAACCAGGCCGGAGGCGCTCACCAGAGTGCTGGTCGAACCACTGCTCGGGCTGCGCCCCTTTCAGGTGGCCCGCATAGTCAAGGGTTTGGGTTTTCCTGCTGATACTCGCAAAGCTGCCGCTGCGGTCGTGGCGGGTCTATTTACTCTGTACGAGCAAGCCGATGCCTCGCTGGTAGAGGTCAACCCATTGGTCGCTACCTCTTCCGGCGAGGTCGTTGCCTTGGACGCCAAGGTCTCTTTGGATGAATCCGCTTCGTACCGTCATCCCGAATTCGAGAAACTGCGTTCCTACGGCGAAGGCGAACGCGAGCAGCTGGCCAGGCGCTACGGTCTATCCAACTTTGTGGCGCTCGAAGGCGAGATAGGGATAGTAGGCAACGGAGCGGGCCTAGTAATGTCTACTCTGGACCTGATCGACCAGGTGGGAGGCAGGGCTGCCAACTTCCTGGACGTCGGGGGTGGCGCCGACCCGGAGGTCGTGGCCAACGCGCTGCGGTTGGTCTTGGCGGCCGGGGGCACCAAATCGGTCCTGGTTAATATCTTTGGCGGCATCACCAGGTGCGATCAGGTGGCCGCCGGTGTCGTGGAGGCGCTTGGCGCGATCCAGGTCGACATCCCTATAGTTGTGAGGTTGGCCGGAACCAATGCGCCGGAAGGCGTGCGCATCATGGAACAGGCCCGGCACCCGAGGGTGGTCTTGGCCAAGACCATGCTCGAGGCAGCCCAAAAGGCAGTGGAGGCTACGAAATGAGGATTTTCCTTGGGGGTTCCAAGGGGCTGGTCCTTTACGAGGACGGAGAGATGACGAAGCTCCACAGCGACCCCTTGCTCAGTGCTATAAAGCCCAACCCCGGCAGGTTGGTGGCCGGCTCGGAATCCGGCGGCATCGTCATCTGGAACGGCGACGGAGAAGCGCGGGTTTCGGCGACTGACCTGGGCAAGGGCGTCCAGGCTCTCGCCGCTCCGGGAGTGGGAAGCATGTTCGCCGGTACGCTTCCGGCCGCCATGTGGTCAAGCTCAGACGACGGCGAGACCTGGTCCGAGATATCGGGATTCGCAGATGCCCCCGACCGGGACCGGTGGACGGCCCCCTGGGGAACGGCGCTGGTGTCGAGCATCGCCACCCACCCAAAGGACCCGCTAACTGCTTTTTGCGGGGTAGAGGTAGGCGGCGCGTACCGCACCCGCGACGCTGGGCAGACCTGGACCGATCTGGGGCTGCCGGTCGACGACGTTCACTCCATCGAGGTGTGTCCGGCCCGTCCGGATCGAATCTTCGTGACCACCGGTGAGGGTTGTTTCTGCTCGGACGACCAGGGATTTTCGTGGTGGCCGATGGGCAAGTCCAACAAGCGTCAGTACGCCATGGGCCTGGCCGCCCATCCCTCGGAGGCCGACCGGGTAATCGTCTCGGCAGCTAAGGGGCCCCCTCCCACCTGGACCGACGAGACCGGCGCCAACTGCGATATCTACCTGTCCACCGATTGCGGCCGGCGTTTTCGCACGGTGATGCGCAATTTGAAGGCGTGCGTGCACCGGCAGGCGCTGGTGATAAACGCCAAGGTGCCGTCGGAGGTGGTATTCGGCACTTCGGAGGGAGAGCTGTTCTACTCCAACGACGGCGGCGAGACCTTCGATAAAGAGGCTGAAGGCCTGGGCGACTTACGAACCATAGTCTTCGCGTGAGTATCTTGGTCGATGAGAACACTCGGGTGGTCGTCCAGGGGCTGACCGGCGAGCAGGGCCGTTTTCACGCCGGTCGCATGGCTGCGTACGGGACCCATGTGGTGGCAGGAGTAACGCCCGGAAAAGGCGGAACTCAGGTAGACGGCGTTGACGTCTACGATTCGGTGCTCGAGGCCGTGGATGAGGCGGGCGCTAACACTGCGGTAGTCTTCGTACCTGCGGCTCGGGCGGCCGACGCGATCTTGGAGTCGGTCGACGCTTCGGTCGGTTTGGTGGTGTGCATCACCGAAGGCATCGCTGTCCACGAGATGAGCCGGGTTTACGCGCACTTGGCGTGTTCGGGCCGGGAAACGACCTTGGTCGGCCCCAACTGTCCCGGCATCATCTCTCCGGGCAAGGCCACTGTGGGAATCATCCCCGGCGACATCGCTTCGCCGGGTTCGGTGGGGCTGGTCTCGCGCTCGGGCACCTTGACTTACGAGATCATGGACGAGCTGTCCCGCAAGGGGATAGGGCAAAGCACCACCGTAGGCATCGGGGGAGACCCCATCGTCGGCTCGAGCTTCATCGATTGCCTGAGGCTGTTTGAAGCCGACCCGCAAACCGAGACGGTGCTGCTCATCGGTGAGATCGGCGGCGAGGACGAGGAGCTGGCCGCGCAGTTTGTAAGGGACGAGATGGAAACCCCGGTGGCCGCCTACATCGCCGGGTTCACCGCACCGCCGGGCAAGCGGATGGGCCACGCAGGCGCTATCGTCTCGGGGTCTTCGGGAACGGCGGCCGCCAAGGCCGAGGCGCTCGAAGCGGCCGGGGTGAAAGTGGCTCGCAGTCCCGCCCGTGCGGCCGAGTTGGTTTCCGAGTTGGTTGATTGATCACAGGGAGGACCGACGCAGTGCCCGGGCAGGATATTGTGACCTTATGAAGATCAAGCGCGCGCTGATATCGGTCAGCGACAAGACCGGAATCGAAGAGTTCGCCCGGGGGCTGGCGGAGATGAACGTTAACCTGGTTGCCTCCGGCGGCACCGCTCGCATGCTGGCCAAGGTAGGCATCTCCACCACTGCGGTGAGCGAGGTCACCAAGTCGCCGGAGATGCTCGACGGCCGGGTGAAAACGATCCACCCGAAGATCCACGGCGCCATCCTGGCGGATCGCCGCAACCCGAACCACCTGGCGGAGCTCAAATCCAACGAGATCGCCCCCATAGATCTGGTGGTATGCAACCTGTACCCCTTTGCCCGCACCATCGAAAACGGACAGGTCAGCGAGGAGGACGCCGTCGAACAGATCGACATCGGCGGGCCGGCCATGGTGCGCGCCGCGGCGAAGAACTTCCGCTCGGTCGGAGTGGTGGTAAACCCCGATCGCTACCCCGAGCTGCTCGAGGAGATGCGCTCACGGGCCGGTGCTCTGACCGACGACACCCGGGCCGCGCTGGCCGCAGAGGCCTTCGCTCACACCGCCGCCTACGACGTGGCGATCAGCCAGTGGATGAACCGCACCGGGGACTTTCCCGACCGCATGTTTTTGAAGCTCGACCGCAGGCTCGAGATGCGCTACGGCGAGAACCCTCACCAGGGGGGCGCCTTTTATGCGGCCGCCGAGCCCAGCTGGCGGCAGCTGTGGGGCAAGCAGATGTCGTTTACCAACCTTTTGGACTTTGACGGCGCGTGGCGACTGGTCAACGAGTTCGACAAGCCGGCCGTGGCCATCGTCAAGCACACTAACCCCTGCGGCGTGGCGCTGGGGGAGGGCACCGAGGACGCCTACGCCCGGGCGCTGGAGTCCGACGAACGATCCGCCTTCGGGGGCATCGTGGCGTCCAACCGGCCCGTCGACGGCTACGCGGCCAAGCGAATCACCGAGATCTTCACCGAGATGGTCATCGCTCCCGCCTTCACGCAGCAGGGGCTGGAGACCCTCAAAGGCAAGAAGAATCTGCGGGTCATCCTGGCGCCCAAGCCCTTCACCTCGAGGATCGAAGTGAAGTCGGCGGCCGACGGATACCTTTTACAGCAGGTCGATGAGAGCAAGGGCGACAGTCCGCAACTGTGGACGGTGGCCGGCAGCTACCGCCCGGCCGAGGGGGACTGGGACGATCTGAAGTTCGGCTGGGCGGTCGTAAAACACGTCAAGTCCAACGCCGTGGTTTTTGCCAAGAAGGGCCAGACTGTGGGAATTGGCGCCGGGCAGATGAGCCGGGTAGAGGCCGTACAGCTCGCCGCCGGCCGGGCCGGAAGGAGCGCCAGAGGCAGCATCTGTGCCACCGACGGGTTTTTTCCAATGCCCGATGGGATCGAGGCGGCGATCGACGCCGGGGCAAAGGCGATTATCCACCCGGGAGGATCGGTCCGCGATGACGACGTGACCGCGGCGGCCGACCGCCGCAAGATCCCGGTGGTCCACACGGGCAAACGCCACTTCCTGCACTAATGGATCGCCGGGTGCTGGTGGGGAGGCGCGTTTGACTGCCAAGATCATCGACGGAAAGCAAATCTCAGCCGAGGTCAAAGAGCAGGTCCGCCTGCGGGTGGAGAAGCTCAAGCCTACCGGCGTGGTCCCCGGTCTGGCGGCAATCCTGGTGGGCGACGACCCGGCTTCCAAGGTATACGTCGGATCCAAGGAAAAGGTGGCGCAGGCCGCCGGGATGAACTCCTGGGTGCACCGCCTGCCGCAGGACTCCACCCAGGCGCAGGTGGAGGATCTAATCCATCAGCTAAACAACGATCCGGCGGTGCACGGTATCTTGCTGCAGCTGCCGCTGCCTAAAGGACTGGACCCGATAGCGGCGGTGGAGTTGATCGATCACGCCAAGGACTCCGACGGGCTGACCTCGGCCAGCTTTGGTTTGCTGGCGCAGGGCAACCCCGGATTCGTGCCGTGCACGGCGCTGGGCGTACAGGTGCTGCTCGCGGCGTCGGGGACTCGAGTCAAAGGGGCCGACGTGGTGATCGTGGGTCGCTCCAACCTGGTGGGCCGGCCGCTGTCGATATTGCTGTCGCTGAAGAAGGGTCTGCGCAACCCGCTGTCGGCCGAAGGCGAAGCCCTGCCCGCCGACGGCACCGTGACCTTGTGCCATACGGGTACCGCCGATATCGCTGCCCACACCCGCGAGGCCGACATTCTGGTGGTGGCCGCCGGTGTGATGCGGGGGATTAGCGGTGACCAGATCAAGCCCGGCGCCACGGTGATCGACGTGGGTATCAACCGCGACGAGGACGGCAAGCTGGCCGGCGACGTGGACTTTGAATCCGCCAAGGAGGTGGCCGGCGCCATTACCCCGGTCCCCGGCGGCGTGGGGCCGATGACGGTGGCCATGCTGATGGCCAACACCGTGGCGGCCGCGGAGCGCTCGGGGGCCTAGCGCGGCGCGCGCCACATCGGCCAGAGCGCAGGGCCCTGCGGCAAAGTGATCTCACCCGTGGTCTCGAACCCATGGCGCTGGTACAAACGGCGGTTGCCGACGCTGGTTGCCTCCAGATAGGCAGGGGTGCCTGTAGCATCGCACCGCTGCAGCACGGTAGCCATCAGCCGGCTGCCGAGTCCGCGTCCTTGCTGGTCGGGGGCCACGCCGATGAACTGCAGATAGAAGCAGGCCTGCTCGGGATGGTGTTGATCCAACAGTTCTTGTACTTGCAGGCCGCGCTCCATGTCGTCTTGAAGGGCGGCGCTCAACCGCGCCCCGAAGGCCTCAAGCTGATCTGCAGGAATGGGATCCCGGCCCGGCGGGGCCCACAGGGCTGCGCTGGCGCCGGCGGCGGCAACGTAGGTTTCACGGTGAGGCAAAAAGGCCTCGGCAAAAGCGGCGAACATCTCGCAAAGCCGCGCACTTCGAGGGGTCGGGTCGGGAATGATCCACTCGAATACCGGGTCCTCGTAAAACGCTTGCGCCAGCGTCCGGCTGAACGCCGGTACGTCTGCCGGTGTGGCAGGGGCGATATCAACCGTTGCCGTGTCTGGCATCTCGGCCTCCTTATGAGCGAGCTTATGGGTCTAACGGGCCGGCCCGGTAATAGATAGCACGATCGTACTGAATAAGTTCGCACGATCGTGCTATCTTGTCAAGGTGCCCCATCCGAGCCCCCCCGATGAGCCGCGTCGACGTTCCGACGGCGAGGCGACCCATGCCGCCATCCTGGAAGCGGCCATGCGACTGGCCTCGATCGAGGGACTGGGGAGCCTGACAATTGGGCGCCTGGCCCGGGAGCTCGAGGTCAGCAAGAGCGGCGTATTCGCGCATTTCCGCTCCAAGGAGCGCCTGCAGAAGGAAACGATCGCTGCGGCTCGCGAGGTCTTTGAGCGGGAGGTCTTACAACCGGGTCTGCAGGGGGCCGAAGGGCTGGGCCGGCTAAAGAGCCTGTGTGAGGCGTACCTGTCCTATCTAGAGCGGGGCGTGTTCCCCGGCGGCTGCTTCTTTGCGCACACACTCGCCGAGCTGGACGCGCCAAGCGGCGCACTCCACGATGAGGTCGCGGCCGACCACAGGGGCTGGTTCGGCCTGCTCGAAGGGCTTGCCGGCATCGCGTGCCGGTGCGGGGAACTGGACCCGGACACTGACCCTGCTCAGCTTGCTTTCGAGCTGTATGCGGCCATGGAGCTTGCCAACTATCTTGCAACGCTGTATCGAGATCCGGACGTCATCGAACGGGGGCGCCGGGCCATCCAAACCGCCATCGCCGCGGCTCAAAGCTCTAGGAGCTAGGTGAGCTGCGCCTTCAGCACGTTTAAGTCTCCGCCTCCCCAGTGTTCGGTTAGCTTGCCGTCCTTAAGCCTGACCAGGTCCAGACCCGGTACCACCACCCGGCGCCCGGTGGGGGCTATGCCCTGAAAGCTCCCCTCGTGGGTGCCCGACAAAGTGAAGCGAAAAGCCACCAGATCCCCCTCGGCGATCATCTCCTCGATGACCAGGCGTACGTCGGGGAATGCGGTGCGGAAGCCCTGCAGCCGTATCCGCTGGCCCTCCACGTCCAGCGGTGCAGAGTCGGGGCTGCCGTACCGGCGGTAGCTCGGGTCCAGGAAGGCGGCGGACGCCTCGATCCTGCCCTGGTTCCAAACCGAATCCAGATAGCGCCGAACCGTCTGCTTGTTGTCTTCGCCCGACATACCCCTCCAGTCCAATGGTCCTTTTTCTCAGTGTAGTCAAATTTCTTCCCGCTCTCCTACCAGTGTATGGAAATATCTGTTACCTTAATGTCGGTTAGCAGTCAGAATTTGCCATAACTTCCCCATGAGCCTGATGAAAGAAGTGGGGAGATTTGCGGTTACGGCCGGTAGGGATCATGACGTTAACTTGCTTGATAGGCCTAACCGCTCCGGCGGTTCCGGCAGCTGCGCAGAAACCCGAGTTCACACGTCCGGTCGACGCCGAGGAAACCCGAGGCTTTCAAAAGCCGTCGCACAAGTACGGTTCCGGCCACCGGGGCATTGACTATGAGGTCCCCTCCGGCACGGCGGTGCGGGCCTCGGGCAACGGAACCGTTAAGTTTGCGGGTTCGGTGGGCGGGCAGGGCCGCTTCGTAACCCTCCAGCACGCCGGCGATATTGAAACCACCTACTCATACCTGAGCGCCATCGAGGTCTCCGAGGGCGAGCAGGTCACCCAGGGCCAGGTCATCGGCCAAAGCGGTGCGGGGCACCCCGAGGGACCGCCGGCGCTGCACTTCGGCGCCAAGAAGTCGGGTGAGTACATCGACCCCCTGATGCTGTTGGGCCAGTACAAGGACATAACGGATCTGCTGGAGCTGCTGGAGCTCGAGCAGAGTGCGTCCGCCTCGACCCCCAACGGCGGCGCGCAGCTGGCGGCTGCGCACTTTCCCGAGGCTCCGTTGGGGACGGTCACTCCTCCGCCGACCCTCGGCGTGGACGGCGAACTCAAGCGTAAGGGCGACCTTCAGGAGCGGATAGAGAAGGCGCTAGCGCGCGAGCCGGAATCCCTTGCCGAACAGAAGCAAAGAGAAGAAGCGAAGAAGCAAGCACGGGCCGATCGACAGGCAGCGGAGACTGCGGATTGGTGGGAGAGCCTGTCCCCTGCCGAGCAGGAACGGCTAATAAAGGAGAAACCCCAGGATTTAGGAGATAGAGTAGGCGTACCTATTGAGGCGCGGGACCGAGCAAATCGGGAGGCGCTGGCGAAGAGGATCGAGTTCCTGGAGGAGCGGCAGGAGAGGATGGAAAAAGCTTGGGAGGAGGCTGGTTTTTACGGGCGGCTTGGACAGGCCGTGGTTGAGTCCCCCAACGTCTTGCCCGACGTGCCCATTCTCGGAGGTGTTTTTCCCGGCGCTCTCGGAAT
>JAHWKV010000269.1 GCA_019347725.1 Actinomycetota bacterium | reverse complement strand
GGCATAGGGGAGGGAGTCATCACGGCCTTCACGGTAAGTGCGGTCATGGCCGTGCGGCCCGATCTCGTTTACGGAGCTTTGGGCATCACCTCGGCCGATCCACAAGCCGCGTTTGGAGGCCGCGCGTGAAAGCCGGCGTGAGGGGATTTTTAATCGTAGGCCTGGCGGTGTCGGTGTTGCTGGCCTTTTGGATCAGCCCACTGGCCAGCAGCTCGCCGGACGGCTTGGAGCGGGTTGCCGGGGACAGCGGTTTCAGCGAGACCGCCGCCGAGCACGGCCTTTCCGGCAGCCCTCTTGCCGAGTATTCGGTGCGCGGTGTCGGCAGCGACTCGCTCAGCACGGGGCTATCCGGGATCATCGGCGTCTTGCTGACCTTCGCTGCCGGATACGGTCTGTTTGTTTTGATGCGGCCCAAGAGCCCGGAGCGCAAGTAGCTCGGTGGCCGGTCGGTGAAGGCGGCTCACGCACACAGCTTCTACGTTCACGAGCAGGGCCGGCTGCACTGCCTTCCGCCCGAGTGCAAGCTCGCCGCAGCGCTGCTGTTTATCCTCGCCGTCGTGGCTACGCCGCGGGAGGCGTTTTGGGCGTTCGGAGTGTATGCGCTGCTGGTCCTGTCGCTCTCACGTGTGGCGAACATCTCGTTCGGGGCGTTTGGCAGGCGGCTTACTCTGGAAATTCCTTTTTTGGCGTTTGCGTTCCTGATGCCCTTCTTCGGCACCGGTTCGCAGGTTGAGGTGCTGGGTATCTCGCTCTACCGCGAGGGGCTATGGGCCGGTTGGAACATCGTGGTCAAGGGGACGCTGGGGCTCGGGACGTCCATCGTGCTGGCAGCCACCACCCAGGTCCCGGAGATGCTGGTGGGTATGGAGCGGCTGAAGGTACCTCGGACCTTTACCGCGATCGGTGGGTTTATGGTGCGCTATATGGACCTGATCGCCTCGGACCTGCACCGCATGAAGGTGGCGAGGGAGTCCCGTTGCTACGACCCGCGCTGGATATGGCAGGCCAGGGCGGTGGCGGTCGGGGCGGCCAGCTTGTTCATCCGCAGTTACGAGCGAGGGGAACGGGTGTTCATGGCGATGGTCTCACGCGGGTACGAGGGAAACATGCCGGGGGCGGGCGCACCGATCGCACTGCGCAGTCAGTGGGCGATGTGCCTGGTGCTGCCTTGCGCAGGCGCTTTGGTGGCCGTGTCGGCGTGGTGGGGTCTGCGATGAGTTCGGTGCTTAAGGTCCGCAACCTGGGGTTCGCCTATCCGGACGGCCACCCCGCCCTCGCCGACGTGAACTTCGCGGTGGAGGCCGGGGAAAGGGTGGCGGTGCTCGGCCCCAACGGCGCCGGCAAGACCACCTTGGTCTTGCACCTCAACGGGGTACTGTCCGGCGGCTCGGGTCAGGTCGAGGTTTCCGGGTTGAAGGTAGCCAAGCCCAACCTCAAGGAGGTTCGCCGCCGGGTGGGCATAGTCTTTCAGGACCCCGACGACCAGCTTTTCATGTCCACCGTGTGGGAGGACGTCGCGTTCGGACCGGCCAACCTGGGGTTACGCGGCGAAGAGCTGTCGATGCGCGTCAAGACCGCCCTGGCCGCGGTCGGCATGGAGCATGTGGCCGACCGGCCGCCCCACCACTTGAGCTTTGGACAGCGCCGTCGGGTGGCGATGGCCACAGTGCTTTCCATGCATCCCGACATCCTGGTGTTCGATGAGCCGTCATCCAACCTCGATCCGGCGGCCCGGCGCGAGCTTGCCGAGCTGATCCTCTCGTTGGGGCTGACCACCTTGCTGGTCACCCACGACCTGCCGTATGCGCTCCAGCTGTGCCCTCGATCGTTGGTGATGAACGCCGGATCCATAGCTGCGGACGCTCCCACGGCGAGCGTGCTCTCCAACGGGGAGCTGATGGCCGCCAATCGACTGGAGCTGCCGTTCGGATTCGACCCGGCGACGACCGGATCAAGCGTCCGCAGCCGGGCCTAGGCCCGTAGGTTGGAGGACGACTTCGAGTCGCTCTTCCTCGCCGAATACCCGCGCGTTCTTTCCATCGCTCAGCGGATTCTGCGCAATCACGGCGAAGCCGAGCGGGTCGCCGGGGAGGTCATGGTTGCGTTTCGTCGGGAGCACTCGATTAATCCAAACGACTCAGCAGTGCGTCTGCACCGGGCGGCGGTCGAGACTGCGCTGCGCCGGTCCCGCAGCCGCGGAGGCCAAGGTAAGTTGCGCAAAGGCTCCGGGCCCGGCGGTGTGGAGGAATCCCAGGCGGTGCGTGAGGCGCTGGCTCGGATGCCCGCAGCCGGCGCCGCGGTGCTGGCGTTGCGTGCCAGTCGCCTGACCTATGCGGAGACCGCTGCGGTTTTGGGGGTGGAGGTGCAGCAGGTCGGTTCCCTGTTGCGCCGGGCGGAGCTCAGGCTGCTCAAAGAGGTGAACGCATGAGGCACCTGTCGGAGGGATCTCTCAGGTGGATGCTCGACGATCCGTTGAGTCTGGCGGACGAAGACCGTGCCCACCTTCGGAAATGCCGGCGGTGTAGGGAGGCGGCTGCCCGAGTGATCGGCGACGCACGCAGGGCCGCGGCGGTGTTTGAGACAGACCACCCGGCCCTTGCCGACCCCGCGGCGGTCCTGAGGGCTTTGCGGGAGCGGGGAGTGATCTAAGGCGTCCAGGCCCGGCGGGGCCTGCCACACTTTTCCCGATGTTGCCCTTCGGGCTGCTCAGCGTAAAATAACTACCAGGTTTTGGTAATTTGACTCTGCGTGGAGGGCAGCTTTGCACCAGACATCGCTAAGGGAGCGTATTGTCGAGTCGGCTCGCGCGTCACGCGGCGTGCTGGCGCTTTTAGCGGTTCTGGGCGTGGCCATCGTCGGCTCCGGTCTGTTCGTACTGGTGCGCACCTCGGATCCACC
>JAHWKV010000268.1 GCA_019347725.1 Actinomycetota bacterium | reverse complement strand
GGCCTTTGGCAACCCCGAAGAGGATGTGCGCCAGTCAATCAACCGGATCAAGGCCAGTCCCTTCGTTCCCAACAAAGACCACATTCGGGGCTTCGTGTTCGATGTGAAGACCGGGAAGCTGAACGAGGTCAAGTAGCTACCCACGGCGGTTCAACGCTGGACCCGGGCAGAAGCCAGGATGCTGCCGTTCATTCGGGCGCCCGTCCGCGGGGCGGAGCGACCGGTTCAGCCGGTATGTCGTTGTGCGCCAACAAGTAAGAAATGACGGAGCTGGAGTTCCGCATCCCCCCGGCCCTAAGTCGTCTCGGCCCCATACCATTGCAGGTTCCTCGACTACAACTGCCTGATCGGCATCGGCGATGACGCCCTTTTCCAAGTAGCGCCACCTCGTAACGAAAAGTGCAGAAACGACGGAGCCGCCGAAGACAGGAGTAATACGGCTGGATTCGGCTACCGGTTCGAGTCTTTGCCTCCCTGTGTGACGGGGGTCACAGAACCCACGTGCTTTCCGCGGCTAGGTTGCTGACCACACGACCTGAAGGGAGGTCCGAATGGTTAGTACTACGGGCAATGCAACCGCGGCCGGCACCCTGCCGGCCGGCGTGATGGGAGGGCTGGCCGGGGGAATCGTCTTCGGCATGCTGATGCAGATGATGGACATGCTGCCCATGGTGGCAATGCTGGTCGGCGCCGAGTCGGTGGCGATCGGATGGTTGGTGCACCTGGCGATCTCAGCGTTTATCGGCGCAGTTTTTGCCCTGGCGCTGGGCTCCAGAGTGTCCTCTGCCGCATCCGGGGCCGCGTGGGGGGCCGGATACGGCCTGCTGTGGTGGGTGCTCGGTCCCTTGTTGATCATGCCGGCGCGCCTTGGTATGCAGACGTTCATGTTCAACGAGACCACGATGCAGAGCCTTATGGGACACCTTGTTTACGGTGTGATTCTCGGTATCGTGTTCGTGCTCGTGCGGCCTCGCCTTGGCAGGGGTTGATCCGGACGGCTGCGTCGAGGCGGGGCTTGATGCTCTGGGCAGGCCCCCCTGGGGCGCCCAGCCGCCCCCGTGGGCGCCGGGCCGGCGGGAGGAGGTGGGTCGCTTGAAGTCTGCAGAGGCTGTGGAGGAGCCGTGGTGCATGTCCGAGGTGGACATCTTCCGGGATCTGTCCCCGCAAGAGATGGATGCGATGGCGGCCGCGGCGCCGATGAGCACCTATTCGCCGGGCGAGCTGCTGTACTCGCCGGTCAAGCCCGTCGAGAAGCTGTTCATCCTCAAGTCCGGGCGGGTGCGCATCTTTCGCGTGTCGGAGGACGGCCGGGCGCTGACCACCGCCATGATCTCGCCGGGAACCATATTCGGAGAGATGGTGCTGCTCGGCCAGAGTATGCACGACAACTACGCCGAGGCGATAGAGGATTCAGTCGTGTGCGAGATGGATAAGCAGGACGTGCATAGGTTCCTGCTGGCCGACCCCAGGATCGCCGCCCGCATAACTCAGATTCTGGGCCGGCGTCTGGCCGAGATGGAGCGCAGGTTGTCCGACTCGGTGTTCAAAAGCGCCTCGCAAAGGGTGGCGACCACCCTGATGAAGCTGGCCGGTCCCAAGAGCACGGGCTTGCCGTCGCGCCATCCGCAGGTGTCGCTCACTCACGAGCAGGTGGCGGCGTTGGCGGGCACCTCCCGGGAGACCGCCACCAAGATCTTGGGCGAGCTTGCCGACCAGGGCCTGATCCGCCTGGGCCGTGGCAAGATAGCTCTGCTCAGCCCGCGCGGTCTGGCTGAAGCGGCCGGCGAGTAAGAGGAGGCTGATGGATCCGTTTTCGCTGGTCGAGCAGGTGTGATGGCTGGGCGTCCCGGTGGCGGTTTTGATGGGCGTGTTGCTCGGCGCCAATCCGGGGGCGCTGCCCATTCTAGGCGCGGCCGTGAGCCTCGGAGTCACCGGCGAGCTCGGCAACAGAGGGGCCGGCGTGCGCCGGCGGCTGCGTTCGCCGCCGAGATCACCGTGGTGTACGCCGCGGTTGGGACGTTCGTGGGCCGGCTGGATCAGATTGCCGACGGTTTCATGCGGCCCTACGCGCGCATCGCATATCTGGTGCTTGGGGCCGCACTGGCCGGCCTGGCCGGTTAAGCGCCTGGCGGGTATGGCTGTTTCTGGCCATGACAAACTGGCCGTCATGAGGCATTTGGCGTTGACCATGGTTGCTTTCGCGCTCGCCGCGGGAGTCAATACGGGAAGCGTCGCACTTCAGTCGCGGACCGGGGTGATGACCCGGCGATTCGGAGCAAGGGCCTGGTATGTCCACCTGGGCCTCACGTTGCCGGCATGGGGAGCTTTCATTTTCCTATTGGTCGATCTGGGCCACCATGTTCGGTGGCCCTTGCCCGCAGAGCTTATGGGCGCCGGTGTGGCTTTGCTGCTCGTGGGTATTGGACTGTGGGTTGCCACGTTCATTCAGCTTGGACTCGAGCGGGTGGCCAACGGCTACTTTTTCGGGCGCGGGCCGACCGAGGCGGTCGAGGGCGGCGTCTTTCGTTGGTTGCGCAACCCCATGTACGACAGCTATTTCATGGTCTTCTTAGGCTTGGCTTTGTTTAAGGCAAACGCGGTGTACCTGTTGATGGCCGCGGAGTCCTACCTGTTGTTCAATGTGATTGAAGCCAGGGTTGAAAATCGGCCCTTTGAGCACCGAGCGGCCCGAGGGCCGGCTTAACCTTTGGCGCTCGGCGACCTCACCTTGCGTACGCGGATTTGGCGGCCGCAGGAGCTTCGTCAGGACTGTCTATCAAAATGAATCGGGCAATGAGCCTTTCGCGAGCCGATCCTTTGGGGTGGCAGGTAGTCAGGGTCATACTGTCGTCCGGCGTAGGGTCTATAACCTCCATCGCACCCGGCTCTACTCGCCACG
>JAHWKV010000267.1 GCA_019347725.1 Actinomycetota bacterium | reverse complement strand
CGCTTGGAAGCGTGGTAGGCCAGGATCCAGGACCCACCGTTGAGCTGCGGAAAGGTACCGAGTTGGATCTGCATGTCAGCAAAGGCCAGATCCACCTCGGTACCTTGCGGCTGCTCATCGGTGGGTCCTGGATCCTGGCCTACCGATGAGCTGCCGCAAGGTACCGAGGTGGATCTGCATGTCAGCAAAGGCCAGGAGCCGTTTGTCATGCCCACCGTAAAGGGGAAGGAGTGCTCTGACGCCAAAGGCGAACTGGAAGCGCTCGGCATGACGGTCAACGTTCAATCAGCCGGCGGGGGAGCCGCCGAGTGCGCGGGTTCGGTGCTGGAGCAGGACCCCTTGCCGGAAAGCCGCCGAACCGCCGGCGACGGGGCCACCCTTTACGTAGGCTGAGGTGCGTAGGCTGAGGCGCCGGCTTGGACGCTTAAAAGTCCGGCGGTTGGGACGCCGGCGGCTGAAGGTTTAAGGGCTCCGGTGGTAAAAGCCGACCCGGCGAACCAGCGCACCGGTTACCAGGGTTGCGCTGAGTATCGCAGTCAACAAGACGACCGGGACCCTCTCGTCGATCCGGTCTAACGATATGCCCGCGTGGTTGACGGATGAGCTGGTCTGCAGGGCTATCGTGTCGCTGGGAGAGTTGGGTCTGAGCTCGTCTTGAGAGCCGGCTCTAAGCTCGTCTAGGTTGGCAAACGCCCAGTCGTACAGCGCGATTGATTCCCGGTAGTGGTCGCCCGAGCCGAGCACTACGGCGATCAAGGTTGACCCCTCGCGTTGCACCGCAGAAATAAGTGACGGTCCGGATTGGTTGGTGAACCCGGTTTTGACTCCGATCGTGCCCTCGTATCGCCACAGAAGCTTGTTGTGGTTGATGAAGGTATGGGGCTTGCCGTCGCCCCACGCAACGTTATGGGTCTTGGTTGAAACCATCTCGACGAAGAGGGGATTCTCCAGGGCCGCCTGGGTGATAAGCGCGAGATCCCGGGCCGTGGAGACCTGGCCCTGGGCGTCGAGTCCATGGGGATTGACGAAGTTTGAGTTGTCCGCCCCCAAGCGAGCAGCAAGAGCGTTGGCCATAGCCATGAAGCCTTCCACGGAGCCGTCCGGGCTGGCGTTTTCCGCGAGAGCTATGGCGGCGTCGTTTCCCGACTGCAACAGCAGGCCCCACAGCAGGTCTCGCATCGTGAATCGCCACCCCTCTTCCGCGTACGTGCGGCCTCCATCGACGGTACTCGCCGCGCGAGAGATGGCGGTGTAGCCATCCAGGGCCGCGTACTCCAGCACGGTCAGGGCCGTCACCACCTTGGTAAGGCTGGCGGGGGATCTTGGCGAGGTGGAGTTTTTGGACCAAAGGACCTTGCCGGTGGAGGTGTCGACAAGGATCCCTGCAGCCATTCCCGTCTCGGGCGGAGTGAAGGCAGAGGGGACGACACCCAGTACGGGCGCCGGCAGCATCCAGGCCGAAACCAGGACTACTAAGCAGGCCAGGTGGAGGGTCTTTCTCATGAGCGGCGTCAGGCTACGTGAGGGAGTCTTTGTGAAGCAAGGATTTAAGTGAAAGCGTGGAAGTCGTTCAGGTATTTTTCCAGCCCCGGGGTTAGGGAAAGGTCGGTTAGTTCGGGTTGTGAGTACCAGGCAACGTCGTCGGCATCGTCTCCGGGAGACAGTTCCCCGCCGGTGACCAAGGTGAAGGATACGACTATCACGTAGTGGTAGGTTTCGCGCGGGTCGATGGCTTCAGCTACGCCGGCAAGAGCCTGAGGAACCACTATGAGACCGGTTTCCTCGCTGACCTCCCGGCTCAGCGCTTGAGCGAGCGGTTCAAAGGCTCGGACCTTGCCTCCGGGAAGCGCCCAGCGGCCGGCAAAAGGTTCGCGGCCGCGTCTGACCAGGAGGATCTTGTCGGCTTCGCGAATGACGGCCGATACGCCAAGGATTATCAACTCGGTAGCGTCACCGGGCTTAGCCGGAGGAGGTTGCCTGTTCGGGGGGGTCCGGGTGCGGCCCCGCCGAGTAGCCGCCCGAGGGTCCGGAGCCCTCGGTGGACTGAGTTGGCTCATCGGTACCACGCTCCGACTTAGGTGGCGGGCCATCGGCCCCGGTCAGAGCAAGGTAGAAACGGGCGAAGGCCCCGGCTATGACCGCTTCTAGAATCAGAAGGCTCAGGTAGGTCGATACGGCTATCACCAGCGCGGCGGGCGGACTCGCGGGCGGGGGGAGCTGCAGCGCCCGGCTCATCAGTGTGTCGAAGGACAGGTTTTGCGGATCCATGTCACCTATTGCCGTAGGTTGCTGGGCGACCATTTGCGCGGGGCCTTGCACGAGAACCTGGATGATGATGGTGAAGACCCAGATGATGAACAACAGCAGCAGAAAGTCCCACCGGTGTCCTTTCGTGACCTGCTTGCTTCGTCTCAGGCTGGCTCCGGCGCCCCGTTGCTCAATGGCGCCGGCAACGGGGGCCAGGCCGTACCGTAGGTAGACGAAGAGTAGGGCGAGTATGACCAATGGCCCCATTACCAGCAAGACGCCGGCCATCGTTTCCATCGACGGCGGAGCATTGAGTAATCCGGGTGCTGCCAAGCTCAGAATGAAACCGCCGATGATCACGGCAACGATCGCGGCCAGCACGATAAGAAGGCCCAGCACGATCCTGGTTAACCCGTACCGAGCCAACCCCGAACGAGTCTGCCCGACGGCTCCCATAACGCCCGGGTCGGACTCTACTGCATAGGCGTTGGTGGCCAGGATGATCGCGTAGGCCACCCACCATGCCACAACGGTGTTGACTACAGTTTGCACGGTGGTGCTGAAGTAGTTGGGCCTGACTGCCGCGTAGACCGCCACGAACGGTACCGGCAGGCTTATCAAGGCCGCTGCGCCGAACGTCGTGGAAGCGTGCTGAC
>JAHWKV010000266.1 GCA_019347725.1 Actinomycetota bacterium | reverse complement strand
GAAGGGCCAACTAACAGGCCGACGACGGAACCCGGTGCGTCCCGCATCGGGTTCTTCCGCGATTACCTATTATTTTCAAATCCCTTTAGTGTGAAGCGATGCAATCCAATCCTTTGAGAAAGATGCTTTCTTCCCTGCTCGGCAAGCGGTTGCCGTTGATGAGCGGAAGCCTGGAGGTTCCCGGTATTCAGGATCCGATTACCATCCGGCGCGACAAGTGGGGAATCCCACATATTGAGGCGGACAGTGACGTCGATGCTTGGTATGGATTGGGTTTTTGCCATGGTCAGGATCGTGCGTTTCAGGTGGAAACGCTGCTGCGCGTGATCAGCGGGACCCTGGCGGAGCTGGTCGGGAAAGACGGCGTCGCCATCGACCGCCTTTCCCGGCGTCTGGGCTTGGGACGCAAAACGGAAGAACAGTTTCGGATGCTGGAACCCGATTTACAGGCGCACGTAGAGGGTTATGTGCGGGGTCTGTACGATGGAGCGACCGCCGGTTCTGCCAAGAAGGCCCATGAATTTGCACTTCTGTTCTCTAAGCCCAGCCGGTGGAGTCCCTCGGACGTGATGGGGATGGCGCGCCTGCAATCTTTTCTCTTCGCCACAAACGCCGACGCTGAGCTGGCGCGGCTAAAAATATTGCTGGCCGACGGCCCGACCAGCTTGGCTGCGGTAGACCCTTGTTACGGGGAAGATTGGCAGGGCGTTCTTTGGGCTGAGGCCGTGGAGCCTGCTGTGGATCGGTTGAGTGAGGACCTGGCGGCGGTGGACACCTACATCGCACCCGGGGGCGCGTCCAACAGCTGGGCTGTATCCCCTGAACGTACGGCGACCGGCCGGCCCATCCTGGCCAACGATCCGCATCTACCGGCGCTCTTGCCTTCGCCGTGGTACCTGGCGCACCTCAAGACGCCTGAGTGGAGTGTCGCCGGCGCCACCCTGGTGGGCGCTCCCGCAGTAGAGGTGGGCCACAATGGTCACGCCTGTTGGGGCGTAACGGCGGCTCTGTTCGATAACACGGACCTATTCCAAGAGGAGATGGGGCCCGACGGCCGAAGCGTACGCTCCGGTGAGGAGTTCATTCCGTGCGAAGTGCTCACCGAGCGGATCAAGGTCCGATACGGTCGATCGATCGTCGAGCAGGTCGCGGTTACGCCGCGGGGGCCGGTAGTGGGCCCGGCTTTGGATAAGGGCGCCGGTGCGCTGTCGGTGAGCGCCTTCTGGCTGGAACCGCAGCCGCTGGAGGGGTTCTTGCGGGTCCACCGTGCCCGCAGCTTCGAGCAGTTCCGTCATTACTTCGTCCGGTGGCCGGGCCCCGACCTTAACCTGACCTACGCCGACGTTTCCGGGACTATAGGGTGGCAGATGGTGGGGATGGTTCCCGTCCGTAAGAAGGGCTGGGGTACGGTGCCGCTGCCCGGTTGGGACCCGTCGGTGGGTTGGGAGGCAGAGCCCGTGCCCTTCGAACAGATGCCCTACGGCTTCGATCCGGACCTCGGTTATCTGGCAACCGCGAACAGTTTGCCGTATCCGGCGGTAAGTGAGCCTTTTTTGGGCATCGATTGGATCGACGGCTACCGGCTGGCCCGGATCATGGAACGGCTGGGTCAGGACGCCGCCTGGGATGTGAAATCAACTCAGGCTCTGCAGCTGGACGAGCTCTCCATACCGTGGCGAGACATGCGTGACGTCGTCCTAGATGTAAAAACCGAAGATCCCGCGGCTCGTAAGGCTCAGGCGCTTTTGGCCGAATGGAACGGTTTGGTGTCGGCCGATTCACCGGCGGCCGCAGTGTTCGAATTTTTGGTGGCCGAGCTGGCGCGGCGCGTCGCGCGGGCCAAGGCTCCTAACAGCGCTGATTGGGTCCTGGGGCTGGGATTTGGCCAGTTACAGCCCTACACGACCTTTTCGTACCGCCGGGTGGGCCACCTGGTGCGGTTGCTGCGCAACCCTGTGAAAGGGTGGTTCGAGCACTCGTGGGAGGCGGAGATGGCCTCGGCACTTGCCGCTGTGACCGGTACGCTGCAGGACCTGCGGGGCGACGACACCAGCGAGTGGGCATGGGGGCGGGTGAGGCCCATTATTCTTCGGCACCCGGTGGGGGAGCAAAAGCCTCTAAACCAAGTGTTCGATATCGGACCGATCCACTGGGGAGGTGACTCCAACACCATCGCGCAGACTTCGGTGGACCCCATCGAGGCAACCAACGACCCTGGTTTCATCGCCTCCTTACGGATGGTCGCCGACGTGGGTAATTGGGACGACTGCCGTTGGGTATTGCCGGCCGGTCAGTCCGGAAATCCTTTCTCGCCCCATTACGACGATCAACTCGCTCTGTGGAAAAAAGGCGATGGCGTTGCAATTCCGTGGA
Source organism: Actinomycetota bacterium (assembly GCA_019347725.1). Lineage (GTDB taxonomy): Bacteria > Actinomycetota > CADDZG01 > JAHWKV01 > JAHWKV01 > JAHWKV01. The sequence goes on along the minus strand of JAHWKV010000266.1, from coordinate 535 downwards.
CGCCGGAGGCCGTCGAAGAGGCCGCCGTAGCCGAACTCACGCTCAAACCGAAGCGGTAGCGAGTTTCACGCTACCGCTTACGACCGGAACCCAGAGCCTTCTTCAGTTTCCCGGTAACTTGTTGCACCGGTATTTTCTTCTTCTCGGATGAGCCCGTTGTGACCCCCGGTACGACTACCTCGAGGACCCCGTCGGAGTACTTGGCTTCAATGCGGTCCTCGTCTACCTCCTGGGGCAGCGGGATCTTTCGGAAGAAGGACCCGTAACGGCGCTCGACCCTGTAGTAGGTGTCGCCTTCCTGTTCGTCTTCGCCGCCACGGGCATCGGCAACGGCTCTACGTTCAAGATGATCCCCGCGATCTGGCGGTCCGAGGCCGAGCGGGAGACCACCTCCGGGACGCCCGAGCGTGAGGCCGCGATGGGTCAGGCCACCAAGGACTCCTCCGCGGTGATCGGGATCGTGTCCGCGGTCGGTGCCTTCGGCGGCTTCGGTATCCCGCTGACGTTCGGGGCACCCTGGATCGACAACCCGGTC
>JAHWKV010000265.1 GCA_019347725.1 Actinomycetota bacterium | reverse complement strand
AGAGCACCGGCACGCCGCGGAAGAGCGAGTCCAGTTCCTCGCCGAGCGTTTCCTGCGTCAGCACCACGGCCGGCGCGCTCAGTGCGCCCTGAGGGATTCGAACCCCCGACCTTGTCGTCCGTAGCGACACGCTCTCATCCACTGAGCTAAGGGCGCAGTTCTCATTGTCACAGCGGAGGCAGGGAGATTTGAACTCCCGAGGAGCTTGCGCCCCAACCGGATTAGCAATCCGGCGCCATAGACCGGACTAGGCGATGCCTCCGCAAAGATTCTGACACAGATTCACGACAGATCTGACGCCCGACCTGAGCGGCCCACTTGCCGGGAGCGGAATAATGGTGGTGGTGGAGTACCAAAGCGGCCGACTGGGCGCGCCTTGAAAGCGTGTGAGCCGAGAGGCTCCGTGGGTTCGAATCCCACCTCCACCGCTTTAGTCGGAGGCTCCGCCCCCGATCCGTTGTGCCTAGGTTTTCTCCATGACCTCAAAACCGGTATAGGGCTGCAAGGCTTTGGGAATCCCCACCGAGCCGTCGGCCCGCTGGTGGTTCTCCAAAAGAGCCACTAACGCCCGGCCGATGGCCACCGCGGTGCCGTTGAGCGTGTGGGCGATGTGCGCGCCGTCCTCGCCCTTGACCTTGATGGCCAGCCGTCGGGCCTGATAATCCCAATCGTTGGAGCACGAGGTGACCTCCAGCCAGCGGTTGCTGCCCGGCAGCCACGCCTCGATGTCGAACTTGCGGTAATTGGGGTCGGCCAGCTCACCGGCGGCTATCTCGATCAGCCGGTACGGGATCTCGAGCGCCTGGAAGATGTCCTCTTCCAGCTCGATAAGACGGGCGTGTTCGTCGTCGGACTCCGACGGCAGGCAAAAGGAGAACATCTCGACTTTGTCGAACTGGTGCACCCGAATGATCCCCCGGGTGTCCTTGCCGTAGGTGCCGGCTTCCCGGCGAAAACAAGTGGAGACGCCCGCGTAACGCAGCGGCAGCTCGCCGGCGGCAAAGGTTTCCTCGGCGTGCATCGACGCTATCGGGACCTCGGAGGTGCCAACCAGGTACAGGTCGTCCTCGGCCGTCTTGTAGACCTGGGCCTCATCGGTGGGGAAGAAGCCGGTGCCGTACATGGCCTGCTCCCTTACCAGCACCGGAGGTATGACCGGTACGAACCCCTCGGCCCCCAGCCGGTCAAGCACGAAGCGAATGAGAGAGCTCTGGAGCAAGGCCGCGGACCCGCGCAGGAACGCAAAGCGCGAGCCCGACACTTTCGCGGCCCGTTTGACGTCTATGATCCCCAGGCTCTCCCCCAAGCTTAGGTGATCTTGGGGCTCGAAACCGAATTCCGGGATGTCTCCCACCTGCCGCACCAAACGGGCTGCGTCGTCGCCCCTGCCCGGCGGGGCCTCGGGGTGCACAAGGTTGGGCAGCAGCCTCAGCGCGGCGTAGAGCCGCTCTTGCAGCTGGGACTGGTGCTGCTCGAGCGCTTTTAGCCCCTCGGCCATCTCCTTGTTTCTCGCCACTGCGTCACCACGCTGGTCCTCAGGGAGTTTGCCGATGGCCTTGCTTGCCCTCTTGCGCTCGGAGCGGGCCTCGTCAACCTGGGCGATCAGCCGCCGGTTCTCTTCGTCGAGCTCCCGCAGGTACTCCAGGTCGACGTCGCCGTCACCGGAGGCGATCACCTTGCCGGAGGGCAGGACGACCCGGGCGCCCCGGCGGACCAACGAGTCCTTAATATGATCCGGGTCGTTGCGCAGCAGGCGCAGGTCGATAGCTATCGCTTGGCCTTTTGGGTCCCCAACGCATCGGCGATCGCCGCCTGCTCCTCAGTGGACAGGTTGTGATCGCTGTCGCCGCCCCGAATCGCCTTGGCGTAGGCACGGGACTCGGCGCGAGCGTTGATGGATGTGATCACAAGCCCGTTGCCGTGGTCGTCGAGAAACGCCGCCGAGAAGGACATCCTGCCCCCCATATCGTCGAAAGCGTCGTAGCGCACGACGCCGAGGTTGCGGGCGGAGTCGCCCAGCATGGCGAACAGTTCTTCCTGACGCTTGTTCTGCCTACGCAGCACCTTCTCGAAGCTGTCGATGCGCGAGGTGTAGTTGGCCAGGACCTCCAACATCGTCTGCCCGTCCTTGCGACCCTGGAGCATCAGCAGCGACTTGCGAATGCCCGAGAGGCGGTTGTTGGCCACAATCGCCGCCAGCAGAGCCAAAAAAGCCGCTCCCGCGGTGACCACGCTTATCAAGGTCTGCTGATCCACCCAGACTCCTAGCTTGACGGTTCCCTAGAGATTACGAGCCGAACGCGTGATCACCCCGACTTATTCCGCCGACCCGCCGGCCGGTCAAACTTCCGGCTACATCGATTGCTTCGCCACCGCGTTGATGCAAGTGGGCGAAAGAGGATTTGAACCTCCACGAGCTTGCGCTCACTGGCACCTGAAGCCAGCGCGTCTACCATTCCGCCATTCGCCCTTGTCGGCCCCCCAACTCCGGGCGAGTTGGTAGCACCGCTTCCTAGTTTAACGCGCGAGGCGCATGTTAAAAGTCCCGTGGATAAATTTGATTTTGGCGGTGCTGCCTGAATGCGCTGCTTTTAATTCTCGCGGTGCCGGAGCTCTCCCATGGCATCCTGGTCTATGAAGAAGCGTGCAGGAACACAAATCACCAATAATGTCTGTACGTAATGGTTGTCTAGGAGGCTTCGGTGGGACTGGTTGGCGATTTCGAAGACCGGCTCGAGAGGGCGGTCGAAGGAGTTTTTTCGAAAGCCTTTCGTTCCGAGGTCGCGCCGTCCGAGCTGGGTCGCCGTCTGCTGCGCCAGATGGAGAACAACAAGACGGTGAGCGTCGGCGCCGTTTACGTACCCAACCACTACCTCGTGCGGCTATCCGGGGAGGATTACGCTCGCTTCGAGGGGCTCGTCCC
>JAHWKV010000264.1 GCA_019347725.1 Actinomycetota bacterium | reverse complement strand
GGTTCAGCCTGCTGCTCTCATCGCCCTTTTTGTCGCCCTGGTGCCCAGTACGATCGGTGGTCTGGTTTTGGCCATCGGGATAGCAGGGATGAACCGGCTGGCCGAGCGCAAGGTGCTGGCTATGAGCGGCCAGGTGGTAGAGGCAGCCGGAGACGTGACCACGCTGCTGCTCGACAAAACCGGCACCATCACCCTGGGCAACCGTGAAGCGGTCGCGTTGATCCCAGCCGCCGGTGTGGACGAGCGAGTCCTGGCCGATGTCGCTCAGCTGGCGTCGCTGGCCGACGAGACGCCCGAAGGCCGCTCCATCGTCGTCTTGACCAAACGGCTGCATGGACTGCGTGGGCGTGATCTGGGCAGCGTACGGCCGGTTCCGTTCAGCGCCGACTCCCGTATGAGCGGCGTGGATGTCGATGGGTCCAGGATTCGCAAGGGGGCGGTGGATGCCATTGCGAAGTGGACCGGGCAACAGCCCGATCCCGTTTGCGCGGCGGAAGTGCACCGGATCTCCGGTGGGGGAGGAACGCCGATCCTGGTCGCGCGTGACGATGCGATCCTGGGAGTGGTGGAGCTTAAGGACATAATCAAGCAGGACCTCGCTGGTCGTTTCGATGAGCTGCGCCGCATGGGGGTTCGCACCGTCATGATCACGGGAGACAACCCTCGCACCGCCGCAACTGTGGCCAAGGAGGCGGGTGTGGACGATTTCCTGGCGTCGGCGGCCCCCGAGGACAAGCTAGCCCTAATTCGCTCAGAACAAGCCGAGGGCCGGGCGGTGGCGATGACCGGGGACGGTACCAACGACGCACCGGCGCTTGCTGCCGCGGACGTGGGTGTGGCTATGCACTCGGGATCCGCAGCGGCTATTGAAGCCGGAAACATGGTGGATCTGGATTCCAGTCCGACCAAGCTAATCGACATAGTAAAGGCCGGAAAGCAGTTCCTCATTACGCGCGGTGCGCTCACCACCTTCTCAACGGCCAACGATGTTGTTAAGTACGCGGTCATCCTTCCCGTCATGTTCTCTGGCGCCCATCCTGCGCTTGGGCGCCTCAATATCATGGATCTGCGCAGCCCCGGATCCGCCATTCTCTCGACAGTGATATTCAATGCGCTGATCATCGTTGCTCTATTACCCCTTGCCTTGCACGGAGTTCCGTACAGTGCGGTTGGCGCTCAGGCGCTTTTGAGACGGAATCTGCTTCTGTACGGCGTAGGAGGGTTGGCGGCGCCGTTCTTTGGGATCAAGCTAGTCGATATGATCCTGGGATTCTTCCAGTTTCCGTGATGCGGATTGCTCGGCGGGCGCTGATGGCCACCCTGGTGCTGACGTTTATCACCGGGGTCTTTTACCCGTTGATGGTGACTGTTGTGGGCCAGCTGGCTTTTGGTGACCAGGCGGAAGGCTCGCTCATCCGTGAAGATGGCACGGTGGTCGGCAGCCGCCTGATAGGTCAAGCCTGGCAAGGCGAGCAGTGGATGTACGGACGGCCGTCGGCGATTGACTATGATGCAGGCCGCTCCGGTGCATCCAACCTGGGCCCGGCCTCTGAGGTGCTTACCGACGCCATAGGCGAACGGGCCCAGGCCATTTTGGCTCTTGAGAACGCCTATCGCCCGGGTATTTCTACAAAGGACATACCGCCGGACTTGCTGCTGGCTTCTGGGAGCGGACTGGATCCGGATGTATCTGTTGAAGCTGCGCGGTTCCAAGCTCGCAGGCTGGCGTCGGTTCGTGGGATACCGTTGGCCGATGTGCTTGATTTGATCGAAGATCACGCCCGACGTCCTCCGCTGGACCTTTTTGGGGCGGCGCGGGTCAACGTAATGGAACTTAACCGGGCCTTGGAAAGTAAGAACCGCTAGGAACAACCCCCCCGACGGCTTTCATGAACTGAGTTAACGATGGAGCAGCAGACCAACCGCAGCGACGGCGGGGGTTCCGAATCAGTAGAGGCCCTGGTAGGCCAGGTCGTGGCCGAGCCGGTCCGGAAAACCTATTGGACCAGGCAGGAAGCCGAAAGTCGCAAGAAGGGGCGGCTCACCGTTTATCTGGGGGCGGCTCCCGGCGTGGGCAAGACCTACGCGATGCTGTCCGAGGGTCAGCGTCGCAAGGCCCGGGGAGCGGACGTCCTAGTCGGGTTTGTCGAAACCTATGGGCGGCCCAAGACCATCGAGATGACCAAGGGGCTCGAAAAAGCCCGGGGCCGCATCCTGCCCTACCGTGGGGGCCAGTTTAACGAGATGAACGTCGAGGCCACCATCGAGCGACGGCCCCAGATAGCGTTGATCGATGAACTGGCTCACACGAACATTCCCGGCAGCCGTCGCGCGAAGCGCTGGGAGGACGTCCTCGACGTGCTTGCCGAAGGCATCAATGTAATAACTACTGTCAATATCCAGCACCTCGCCAGCCTCAACGACGTCGTTGCGCAGACCACCGGCATCCGTCAGCAGGAAACCGTGCCCGACTGGGTTCTAGATCTCGCGGACCAGCTCGAGCTGGTGGATATGTCGCCGTATGCACTGCGAAGGCGCATGGTGCACGGGAACATCTATCCAGACCCCAACAAGGCCGAATTGGCTCTCCGCCGCTTTTTTACCGAGGAAAACCTCACCGCTTTGCGGGAGCTGGCCTTGATGCGCGTGGCCAACGTGGTCGATCGTGAGCTTCTAGAGAACTGGTCCAAAAAGAAGGCGCCGGAAACCAGAGAGCGCGTGATGGTTTGTATCGGTGAAGGGCAGGAGTACGAGGATCTGCTCCGCCGGGCTGCCCGCATGGCCGGTCGCCTGGGTGGAGACCTGCTCGTACTGCATGTGCAGACTTCCCACAAGGAACTCGACAGCGACTGGGCCAAACAGACTCAGTCTCTAGTCAGAGAGCTTGGGGGGGAGTTCCATGTTCAACGGGCCGAGGATCCGGTCGACG
>JAHWKV010000263.1 GCA_019347725.1 Actinomycetota bacterium | reverse complement strand
TAGGACCGCCCACGGATCGTACGTGTGCTCGAGGATGTCCAGAAGGAGGATGGCATCGAAATCCGTGGCGACGCCCGCCCACGTAGCAGCGTCTTCGACGTTCCCGACCACAACGCCGACGTCGTTCGAACGAGCGACTGCGGCGGCATCCTCGTTCGACTCCAGACCTTCCGCGTCCCATCCGCGGCGTTGCAATTCCCTGCACAGGAAGCCAGTGTGGCAGCCCACGTCGAGCACGCGCCCGGGCGGTCCGAGATTCTCGGTGACGAGCCGGAGCCTGTCGGGAAGCGGACCGGACTCCAGCTCTCGATGGTAGTGGAGACCAGTGGTGAAATCAGAGAAGTTGGGGCGATGCCTGGGCTCAGGTTTGAGTGCTCGTTCGATCATGTCATGCCGGCGGAAGCAAGAAGACGTCCTTCCGCGTAAGTAGTACGTTCGCTTGCCCACGGACGTTAGCCTCCTGGTACGGCGCCAAGTTCGGACGGTACGTCAATCTCCGTTTATAGCCAAGGGTGTAAGCGGACAATGCGTATCGCTCGATGAAGCGCTTAAGGTAGCTGATCGAACCGAAGGTAGGGCTGACCTCCAACAAGACCGCACGGACAAGTCCCTGGTCGAACAAACGCTCCGCCCCTTGCAGCACCTCACCTTCGTAGCCCTCCGTATCAATTTTCATCAGGTCGATCTCTTGGTCGGGAACGGCGGGGCAGCGATCGAGACGGACGACCTCGACCTGCCGCCCGTCCAGTTGCTCAGCGCCATGCCGGAGGGTGGCAAGGGCTGGTTGGTGGCCCGGTACCACCATGGTGGTGTGGCCAACCTCGCAGCCGACGGCGCAGGGGACGACTTCTACGTTGCGGTACCCGGCCCGTTGGATGATGGACTGAAGCACTGGAAGCGCAGGCCCAGGCTCGAACGCGATGACCCTACCGGTGGGCCCGACGAGCTTGGCGGCAAGTTGGCTATAGATCCCGTGGTTTGCGCCGACGTCGAGAACCAGCCCTCCCGGTCGGATCAGACGGCCGCAGGCCCAGCGCTCCACCCTTTCGTAACCGCCGCGGCATGACTGCCTGGCCATGTAATCCCACGGGTCGTTAAAGGCCCAGGAACGGTCGGGGAGCTGCACCAGTTGCCCATTCGGTCCGGAGAAGGGCGTGACGTAACGCCAGAGCCTCCACGCACCCCGGACTCCCGCTTCGTTGAGGCGCCAGACCATTGCGGGCACGAACGGCTGACGCGACATCTTCGCACTCTAGTGCCGATTTCGTCTGCTCAGTCAATGAAGTTCCTCCTTGTCGGAGTAAGGATGATGGCCAGATGAACCGTGCACCGGTGAACGGTGTGGGCCGCCGTCCGAGCGGCCACGCCTCCGTCGGCTCGGCCCTGCGTGCGGCGCGCCAAACGCGACTATTCTTGCGGGATGCTGTCTTTCGGTAAGCGCCCATTTTACGCAGCAGTCGACGGCGCGCTGCTCGGCCGCGGGATGAGGCGACAGGTGAATGGCGAACAGGTGCGCATGGCCCCGCGTTGGGCCCGGTACTACCCCTGTGACTACGAGCCGGTCAAGCAGCGTTTCCTCAGAGAACACTGCCGACGTGGTTCGACCGTGTTGGACATTGGTGCCCACATCGGTCTGTACACGGTTCTCATGGCGCGCTATGTGGGAGAGGACGGACACGTGTTGGCGTTCGAGCCCACGCCTGCCACCCGTCGCCACCTGCGGCGGACCGTCCGCCTGAACCGCCTCCCCAACGTGGAGGTCCGAGGCGAGGCCATCTCCGGCACGAAAGGTGACGCCTGGCTCTATGACACACGAGACCCGGTTTCCAACGCCAACAGCTTGGCGCCCATTCACCGGACGCGATCTCAGGTCCCGGTGCGCACGGTGTTCCTGGACGATCTCGCGTTGGCAAATCCGGTGTCCTGCATCAAGATGGACATCGAGGGAGCCGAACTGGACGCGCTCAGAGGGGCGAAGGCACTAATGGAACGCGACCGGCCGGCGCTGACGATCGAGATCCACCCCGTTCAACTCGCCGTAGCCGGCAAGGAAGCGGTCGAGATCTGGGATTTTCTCCATGCCATGGACTACGTGCTGATGGAGGACTCGCGGCGACTGTCGAGGGAGGAGGTCGGCAGCCGGCGAAGTGAGTGTTATGAGACCCAAGCGATCGCCGTCTCGTCGGCCCGACCACGATGACACTTTCCGGCGTTGTAGGTGACAACGCACGCCGAGCGTCCATGCTGAGCCAGAACGCCTGAGCTACCTGACTCCATGGTCTCCAAGGCTCCACTCGCCCGACTGGTTCATGGACACCGCGCCTGGCTCGCCGCCTCCGCCGGCCTGGCACTGGCAGGTGGCCTCGCCGAGTCAGTGGTGCTCGTGGTCATCGTCCACGCCGCAGTCGCTCTCTCGGCCGGTCGGGTCGGATCCCTGGAGGCGGGGCCGGTTCAGATCGAGGGCATCAGCGTGTCCACCCTGCTCGTCGTGGCGCTGGCAGGGACCATCCTGCGCCTGGTGGCTGCGCTGGGCGTGGCGTGGCTCACCGCCAGGCTCACCGCCGATGTCCAGAGGGAGATGCGCGTCGCCGTGTTCAACGCCTACATCGACGCCGAGTGGGCAGCGCAGTCGCGAGAGCGCGAGGGCGGCTTGCAGCAGATGATTGGCGTGGAGATCGATCGTGCCACCGGTGCGGTCCTCACGTTGACGACCGGTCTCGCCGCAGCCTGCAGCCTGCTGATGCTGATCGGGGCGGCGTTCATCGTGAACTTGGGGGCAGCGGTAGGCCTGATCGTCGCTGTGGTCGCCCTCTTCTTCGTCCTCCGCCCGGTGACCGGTCTGGTCCGTCGGCATGCGATGGCGCGGTCGACCGAGGAGCTTGGAGTGGCGGAGTCGCTGAACGAGTTGGTGCGTACCGCCGAGGAGGTCCGCGTCCACGGTGTGGGCGAAGAGGAGAAGCGCC
>JAHWKV010000262.1 GCA_019347725.1 Actinomycetota bacterium | reverse complement strand
AGGACAGCGACGCAAGGACCATGCTCATACCGCAGCGAACCCACGTAGCGACAACCAAGGCCACCATTCCTAGTTCAAGTGCGGGGAGATGGCGTGCCCCTATGCTGACCGTCATTGCTTCTGCCAGCAACACCAGCACGCCGCCAAGCGCATATATCTTAAGAACGTATCTGGACCCGAGGCCTCCGACCACCGCGCCGGGCACCAATGAGAGGAACCTAGCGACACCCGTAGCCGCAAGGCCCATAAGAACGGTGAACGACGCTCGCACTGGCAAGAACTGCGGATGGATATGGTATCCGATGAGGAGGGCCCCGGCGATCACGACTGCCACCGCGAAGATCGCCAGCTGGATGCGCCATAACCTCGCATGACTAAGCTGATGGCTCTGTTTGGCTACCTCTGGTAGGAGCCGGAACCCGACCACAGATACCAGGGCAACAAATGGAAAGCTTAGGTACACCTTGAGCGCCGCGTACTCCCCCGCTGGGCCAAAGGAGCCGAACTGCCGCGCGATTGCTGCTTGATCAATCCAATCCATACCGCCTAGGCCAATAAGAATTACGGCAAACCACAAGCCTGTCTTCCTAATGGCCTTAGTCTGGGAAGCGGAAAGGCCATTCCCGGGCGCCAAGTCACCGGACGCCCAGCGGAGCCCAATGAGGCTGAACGTCGCAGCGCTAAGCAAAATGAACAGCGGATACACCCCCTCTAGGGATGAAGCTAAGGCCAGAGAACCGATGACCACAGATCCGAGGAGGAGACGATAACCCTGCTGGATGAATGCCGCAATCAAATACTTACCCCGAGCCCGAAGGTAGCCGGCCGAAAATTCAGAGACCACGAGAGTAGGTGCGCCCAGTATGAGGCATAACGCGCCCGGCCACGCGAGATCGACGGCCAATACTGAGGCGGCTGCAGCGGCACCGCCAAGGAGGAGGCTCACGCCCGTACAGCGGGGCAGCATTGCCAACCAGGGCACCGTTCTAGCCGCGCTCCCAGGGGTGAGCCGGGCCATTACCTGATCGAGTCCGAGTAGACCAGAGATTACCATTAACGGTAGCAAGAGCCGGACATACTGGTATGATCCGAACGCAGCCGGGCGGATCGCATGCGCTAACAATAGATCCGAGACGCCGAGGATGAGCACCGAGCCGCCATAGATAGTGCCAATGGCCAGCATGTACCGAGGACCCCCGAAGAGTGTAGGCGCCCGGCCGCCATCGGCACCCCGGCGGCCCACCGAAATATTGCCAGAGCTACCAAGCGCGTCCGTCGCTACCTCCGCTTACCAATACCGCTCTCGGCCGGCACCCCGACGGCCGGTTGCGTTATACGAAAGCCACGAATAAAGCGGCAGTTCCTCCGTCTCCCAGTTCAACTCCTCCGTAGCGGCACGCCAAGAGCTGTCTGCCATGCTGGCGATGTCGCCCGGCGCCAAACCGCTCAGATACAGCAGGGCGTCTGCCAGGGCCGCCGGGGCTAGTGGTGTCGTTACTCCGCACCGGAAGGTCGAAACTACGGCCTTAACCTCCGCTAAATCGCTAGCCAGTATCACCCTTCCGGCCGCCAGCGCCTCGAATAGCTTGCTGGGCAGTGAGTCGTTAGCGTCATCCACGGGTTCGTAAAGGACACAGGCCACCGCACCACGAGAATACCGCGCGGGGACCTCCTCCGCCGAGCATGGCCCTAGAAACTGCACAAGGTGCCCAACGCCCCGCGCTTTGGCGGCCTCCTGAAGGGTGGCAATATAGCGTTGGTCGCCCCAGCCGGTAATCTCGACGGACACCTCAACACCCAACTCCGAGCATACCGCGATGCCCTCGATCAACACCTCCAAACCGCGGCCCGGATAAAGGCTCCCGACGTATACCAGCGCTAGGGTGCCGATGCTCGGGCTAAGGCCGGGGCGGGCCCGGGGACGCCTCGGAACATTCCGGCATACTATTACAGGTGCACAGCCCATCTGCCGGAACGCCTCCCCATGTGAGTCGCAAGCCGCTACGCACAAATCGATCCGCGCCGATGCGGCACGAATGATCGGCCTTTCCGCATACGCCACGTACGTCGCCAGCGAGCCCTTCGTTCGCACGGAGCCAGGCCTCTCCCGAGCTGCAAATACCAACCGACTGCGCCACCGCCGACGGTGCATGAGGCCCACCGGCAGCAACGCAGGATCAGAAACGATCACGACCGATGCTGGAGTGCGAAGGGCCTGATATGTAAGGCGGGCAAGGCCCGGGAGGTAACTCCGCAAAAGGTTTCGCCAGGTAGCAAAGGCAGCGCGATTCGTAGACAACCTTCGGTTCTGCACGTGAACCAACCGGAGCGAGCCCTGCCTTACCGCGCCGGCTGGGACCTCAATACCGAAGCGTCCCGCAGTAGAAAGCGCGACGTAGTCCACCTCGCCTACCGTTATGGCCGTCGAACACACGCGCTGCGACCGGGTAGACACAGCATACGGAAGAAGGTCCAGAACCAGGGTCATTGGCATCTTTACCGCCCGCCGCACCTTGTCGCTATCCGGCTAAGGAACCATGCGAGAGACGCCGGCACTAGGAACATAACGAAGGTGCGGGCGCCGGAGTCCGTGCCCGACTTTAATGCAAGGATCGCGCTTACAGCAAACACCGGATAGAGTGCCCGCGCCACGAGCGCCTCTGCCCGGCGCAACCGGTTGTCAACTAGCCCTACGCCCACGCCCACCAAGGCATACGCAAGCGCACCGCCTGCAAATCCAAACGCCCAAATCATCTCTGCCCCAAGCGACGGCGGGATACCGGTACCTCGGGCCCACGCCACCGGAAACATCTCCCGAGAGAACGTTGCAGCGGAGCCGTCCGGCTTGGACGGCCATAGCGCACGTGGCACGACCGTTAGCGGCGCTGACAGTGCAGGTTCCAACCGAAACTGAGCTACGGGGCTAACCCTAAATGCGGCATACTGGGTCCTTACCTGGTCCAAG
>JAHWKV010000261.1 GCA_019347725.1 Actinomycetota bacterium | reverse complement strand
CTTACCAACCCCTCTTGTTGTTGCGCTTCGCGGTCGCGTAAGCGTCGATCACGGCCCACAGACCTACTATCGGCATCAGAATCCACCCGATCAGGACGGCCGTCAGCGCGGCGTTTATGAGTTGCGCCACGATAAAGACCACGCCTTTCGTCACCTCGCCGTTGTAGATCTGGCCGAGCCCGGAGAGAAAGAGGCTCAGCACCGCCGCCAGGACGGGAGTCCTCATTCGGCGCCCTCCTCGTCTAGCTTACGCTTCACCCGTTTATACGCTACACGACCCTATCGGTTGCGCCGCCAGTGCTCCTCCTTGAGCTCCAGGTACTCTTCGTCCCCAGCGGCCTCGCGCCACTTTTCGTAGAAGATCTCCGCCGCCCGGCTCTTTATCGGATCCGGCTTCTCGAGCGGCCTGCTCTTGTTTCCACCCCTGTACTTTGCATACCGCCGCGACCTAGTATACCCCATCTGCAAGTACTTCCTTGCCACGTCCATCCCGACGAAATCCCCCTCGTCCTTGTACCCGAGAAAACGCCCGTAAATAGCGTCCGCCGACTCCGCCGCCGCCTCGACGTCCTTGAATCTCCACAGCGGCAGAAGCTCGCTCTTGTAGGGCTCGGCGTGAAAGACGCCCTGCTCCCCGCGTCCGATGCGGTACGCCTCGGGGTGTTTGCGCAGGTCCACGCCATCGTAGGGATAGCTCATCCGCAGTATTTTAAGCCCTGACGAACGCGTTTATAGCCGTCGGTGGTAGTCGTTCGACGACACGCCTGGGCGAGCAAAATTGTCGTGTACGAGACTACTCGTCGTCTGTACTTTGAGAACATACAGAACCGGCGCCCACGGCCAAAAGCATCTCTCCAGCTATCTTCGAGACGGTTCGCCCCTGGCAGCGTGGGACCTTCAGCCGATCACTCAGGGCCAAATATTTCACTATCGGCAGTTCGAGTGTATAGTGATACATAAGGGCAGGCACCCCAACAAGTTGGGGGAGTAGGAGGAAGAAAAATCATGGTGAAGCCATCGATCCTCACCCGATGGAGCGGACCGGCGAGCATGATGGGAACCGTGCTGCTGATCGTGCAGGTCGCTCTCTCCTCCACATTGGGGCCGGGCCAGGGTACTTCTAACCCCTACGAGATCTACGATTCGCTCCTCTACGTGGTCTACAATTTGTTGTTCGACGGTGCGCTGTTACTCTTTGCGGTGGGGTTGGTAGGGCTACACGCCCGGCGGATACCACGTTCCGGGCGACTAGGAAGGATGAGCCAACTCCTGGCCTTGGGCGCGGGCGCGTTAGTCGTCATCAGCGTCTTCGCCGCCCTAGCGGTAATTCTGTGGCCGAGATCGTCCGTCCTGCTGGTGCTCTTCACGCAGTTGTCGGCGATAGTATGCCTGGTCATCGGCCTGGTCCTCCTGGGTCTCGCCTCCGTTCGAACGACCGCCTCGCAGGACTGGATCTCTGGCTTGGGGCGTCGAGGGGTTCTCCTGATTCTTGGGAGCAGTTTGGGAGCCGCGCTGCTCTCCGACGCACTCGAAAGGATTATTAACGGCACTTACCTGGGTTTGAGGGGTAACCACCTTCTGCACGTGCTGGTAACGATCCCCGTGGCCGCGTGGGTCGCGCGTAAGGCCGGTACGGCGCCCGTTCTGTACGGGGTAGTGGTGGGATTGATCTCCGGTATCGCCAACCAGATCTTCGTCCACGCCATCCTGTATCCCGGGTCGATGTCCTGGTATGAGATAACGGTAATATTGGTTTCATGCGTGGGGGCCGGAGGCTTGGGAGGCTTTATAGGCCGTGCCACCCTGGCCGAGCAGGAGACCCTCTACCGGGCGAGCCAGGCCATCGGCGTGGTCGCCAGTTTGCAGGACATCGTCGACGCCATCGGCGAGCACCTCGCGGATCCCCAGGTAAGCCACGTGGCCTTGTGGCGGGGCGCCTCCGAGGCCGAAGACGAGACGTCGATAGAGATATCGTTGCTGGCCGTCTGGATGCCTCTGGCTGCGCGAGTCTGGGGGCCCGGAGTCTGGCGGCCAGGCTTGCGTCTCGACACGACCCAGGTACCGGCACTGAAGAACCTCCGTCGACAGTCACCGCTGGTGTTACGTACGAGGAAGCTGCCTGCCTCCGAGCGCGCCGTGTGGGAGCATCAGGGCATCCGCTCCGCGGTATTGCTCCCGCTGATAACCTCCAGCGGCGCGCGGGTCGGGTTGCTGATGGTAGCATCGCGTAGTCATGGCTTCTCCAGGGTCAAGGAGCGCACGTACCTGACCATCGGTGCCCAGGTAGCGCTGGTATTGGAGAACCTCCGTCTGATCGAACAAGCGCAACAGGCCGGCGTGTCGAGCGAGCGCCAGCGCCTCGCGCAGGAGATCCACGACACGCTCGCTGGGGCCTTTACGAGCATCGTGATGAAGCTCGAAGCGGCGGAAGAGTCACTAAACTCCGACCGGAGCTCGGTGCAGCGGTTCCTCGACCAGGCGCGGGGTATAGCGCGCGAGAGCCTGGCCGAAGCACGCCGCCTGATGTGGGCGCTCAGGCCGGAGTCCTTGGAACGCTCTTCGCTGTCCGAGGCGCTGGCAAATCTCGCCGAGCGCTGGTCCGAAGAGTGCGGCGTCGACGCCAGCGCGACCGTCACGGGTACCCCGCACCCGCTACCCCCCGACATTGAGGTTACCCTGATGCGGGTGGCCCAGGAGGCGCTGACTAACTGCCGCAAATACGCGCAAGCCCGCCAGGTCACGCTAACCCTCTCCTATATGAACAACCTCGTCGCGCTGAACGTACAGGACGATGGCGTGGGCTTCGACCCCGCCGAGCCTCATCCGGACTCTAGCAATCAAAGCACGGGCGGGTTCGGAATCATGGGCATGCGCGAGCGGGTCGAGCAGTTACGCGGCACGCTGCTGGTCGAGAGCGCGTTCGGAGAGGGCACCACGCTGATGGTCGCGATACCGGTGGCCCAGGAT
>JAHWKV010000260.1 GCA_019347725.1 Actinomycetota bacterium | reverse complement strand
AAGACCGCGCTGTCGAACGGGGTCGCGTTGTTGAAGTGGCTGGTGGTCCCCCGCACCACCTGCATGACGATCAGCATCATCTCCAGGAAGAAGGTGCCGGCTGTGACCCCGGCCACGATCCCCACCCGCGACGGCGACCCCGGATGAAGCTCAGCATCCACAGAAAAGTAAAGGCGTAAATGGCGCCGGAAACCGCAAACTTCGTGGGCTTTATCCAGGCCCGCACCCCGGTGATCTCTCGTGCGTCCAAGAAGATCAACGGCACGGTGATGAGCAGAAGGCCCACCATGGACACGCCCAGCAGGGTGAGCGGCTTGTTGGCGTCCCAGCTGCGGCGAAGGAGTCCTCCGATGGTGCCCGGCGGCGGCCTCGACGGCGCTTCTAACCTGGCCCCGTCGACTACCATATGTTTAGTACCATCTCATTCATAGTATGTACGGTATGATATGAATCATATGATGTCAACCCTGAATTTGACCCCGACCTCCTACGTGGTGCTGGGCCTGGTGGCGCAGTGCGGGCCCTCCACGTCCTACGACCTGAAGCAGGCGGTGAGCCGGAGCATCGGCAACTTCTGGTCTTTTCCCCACGCTCAGCTCTACACCGAGCCGGCCCGGCTGGCTGAAGCCGGGTTCCTGGACGAGAAAAGGGAGCTGGGCGGCCGCCGGCGGCGCACGTACACGATCACCGAGCAGGGTCATAGCGCCCTGGCCCGGTGGCTAGCCGACGCTACCGCCGGCGGCTACGAGGTGCGGGACTCGGGTCTGCTGAAGCTGTTTTTTGCCGACCTCGCCGGCGATCCTGAGGTGGTGCAGAACCTGGCCGCCGAGCAGCTGCAGGCCCACTCCGAGCGCCTGGCGACCTACCGGGAGATCGACGCCCACCTGGAGAAACAGGGAGTTACCGACCACACCCGCGCAACCCTGCGCTTTGGCCTGTGGTACGAGCAGGCCGCGGTGCAGTTCTGGCAAGAGGTCGGGCAGCGCCCCGGCCAGCTGCCGAGGGCCGGAGCGGACACCTAAGCGGACAGGATGGTCGATAAGGGTTTCTTCGGAGCCTTTGACCATCAGGTAATCGGGGCGACGGGTTCGATCACCGAGAAGCTTCATCTTAAGAAGGGCATTGACTACCCCCTGCGGATACTTAAAATATGCACCCCGCAACATCTCTTCTCGTCGAAGGATCAGCCGATGCCCAAGCTCCGCAAACCCGGATACATCTGTGTTGCACTGCTGACCACGCTGGTTCTTACCTCCTGCGCGGGAGGCGATGACTCCACGGAAGAATCGACCGCCGGATCCGGCGATGAGTCAGCGGCGGTACAGGATGTAGTACGCAGATCGATCGAGGCCGAGAACGCTAAGGACACGGCCGCCTTTGCGGCGCTTTGGACCGACAATGGTCTGGAGGAATACGACGTGGGCAGCCGGGAGGAGCTGGAGTCGGGCGTGCCCGAGGGGTTCGGACAAGAAACGCTAAACGTCGTTGAGTTCGTGCAGATCGATACAGACGGCGGCGAGGGCTCCGCGACACTCGATGTTGTGGGCGACCAGAACACGATAGCCAAGCCGGTGTTCCGAATCAGGTATGACGCCGTCGAGTCCGATGGACAGTGGCTTATGGACGGATTCGAATTCCTGGGAAGCCCGCCTCCGGCCGAGGGAACCCCGGTCGTAAACATCGAAGCAGTCGAATACGCGTTCAACCTGGACAAAACCGAAGCCCCGGGCGACCTGGCGTTTCGGTTCGCCAACACCGGTGAAGAGCCCCACGAGATCTCCTTTTTCAAAGGGCCCGATGGCACAGATGTGGCAACCGCACAAAGCGACCTGGAAGACGTTGACGGTGAGGAGCTAGAGGACATTCCCACCGGCTACCAGGTGGACCACATCGCCTTTGCCATGCCGGGCGATGAGGTGGATCTGACCTTTGCCGAACCGTTGGCGCCAGGGGACTATTTCCTCGTTTGCTACCTGCCGGCAGGCGGATTGGGCGACGAAGGCGAGTCGGTCGACCCCGACGCTGAGCCGCACGTAAAGCTGGGGATGATCAGCAAGCTTACGGTCCAGTAGGAGGAGTGGCTTTGGCCAGGCCCATGTAGTGTGCGCGTGACTCGGCATCGAAGTGCTCGAGGGCGTACCGCAAGGTGGTACGGGGCATGGTAGCGGCGTAGCGATCCAAGAACTCGGTCAGCCGGGGCAGGTCCTTTTGGCCCGCCCACCGTAAGAAGCTGCCCACGGGCTTGCGGATAAGGTCGTGGGGGTCGTTTATCAGGATCTCCGCCACCCGGTAACCGTCGTCCAGGTCCCCCCGGCGCACAAAGTAGTAAGTGGCGACTATGGCGGTGCGCCGCTCCCACAGGTCCTCGGACCGGGCGAGCCGGAACAGCAGGTCCCGGGGCCGCTTGAACAGGTAGCCCCCGACGACCTCGGGGGCTCCGAGGTCCACCAGGTCCCAGTTGTTGATCCGGTCGATACGACGCAGGTACAGGTCGAACAACTCCTGGCGGCGCTCCTCGGTGGTTCGCTTGGCGGTGGCCTGCACCCACATAATCTTGACCGCTCCGGCCCGGGCTTCATGGATGGGGCTCTCCAGCAGCTTCTCCAGCTCATCCAGCGGCATCGCTATGAACCGCTTGCTCAGCTTGAACACCTCACCCATCGGCACTCCGATAAAGACGTCGCCCTCCCCATACTGACCTTTGCCGGACTTGAAGTAGCGCTGCACCTTGCGCTGCTGCTCGTCGGAGCGAACCTCCTGCACGCCCTCGATGTAGTTGGCGGCGGTCCACCCCTCGGCGGAATCGCCGGCGACAGCCCTAGGCGGCATTGCTGAGCGCGGCCGCGATCCGCTTCTATTTCGGGCAGGGCGAACACGGCACGGCAGACTTGCCGCGCGAGATTTATTTCCCGCAGGAATTCGAGGACCGCGCCATCATTGAAGAGCTGCTCAATGCCGAAGCCAGGCGGCGCATCACGACGCACGTG
>JAHWKV010000025.1 GCA_019347725.1 Actinomycetota bacterium | reverse complement strand
GGGCGCTGTTCGCGGACATGAAGATGCCGTACACCGAGGCGCTGCTGCAGAGCATTCCGAAGATCGAGGACCGGAGCCACACCAGGCTCAACGCGATCCCGGGTCGCCCGCCGGATCTCGTCAACCCCCCGAAAGGCTGCCCGTTCTCGCCGCGATGCCCGAACGTGCGCGAGACCTGTCACCACGAGGCGCCACCGCTCATCCCGGCTGCCGACGATCCGACCCACTTCTACGCCTGCTGGTATCCGGTCGGCAGCCCGGCGTACCTGGAGCGCAAGGCCGAGCGTCTGCAGGCGAGGGTGGAGAAGTTGACACGGCAGCTGGCGGAGACGGAGCAGCTGTTGGAGCTGGAGAAGCGGCGACGCCCGAGGACCGGCGGCGTACTGGTGCGCATGAGCGATGTAGCCGGTCTGCTTGAAGGTCTCGAGAAGCAACGTCAAACGTAACATCGGATAGGTAAACAAATGGACGCTAACAAGCTCACAATCAAATCGCAGGGGGCGCTCGCCGCCTCCGCTCAAATAGCAACAGACAACAACCATCAGGCCGCCGGGCCCGAGCACCTGTTCAAGGCGCTGCTCGCCGAGCCCAGCGGCGTGGTGTTCGGCGTGCTCCAAAAGCTTGACGCCGCGCCCCGGGTGGTGCTCAACCGCCTCGACGATGCGCTGGAACGTATACCCAAGGTGTACACCTCGGGTGGCCCGGCGCACATGTCGCAGGAGCTAAGCCGGGTTATGGACAAGGCTTTCGCCGAGGCCGAGCAGCTAAAGGACGACTACGTCTCCACCGAGCATCTGCTGCTGGGCTTGGTGGCCGCCGCGCCTTCGCTGAAGCCGATATTTTCCGAGTTCAACATCACCCGGGACTCCATACTCGCCGGTCTGGTAGAGATCCGCGGCAGCCAGAGGGTGCAGTCGCAGAATCCGGAGGAAACCTACCAGGCGCTGGAGAAGTTCGGTCGAGACTTAACCCAGGACGCCCGCAAGGGCAAGCTGGATCCGGTCATCGGTCGTGACGAGGAGATCCGCCGGGTTATCCAGGTTTTGTCCCGGCGCACCAAGAACAACCCGGTGCTAATCGGCGAGCCCGGAGTGGGCAAGACCGCCATCGTCGAGGGGATAGCCAACCGGATCGTCGACGGCGATGTGCCGGAGGGCCTCAAATCCAAGCGTGTGATTGCGCTGGATATGGGCGCCCTGGTTGCAGGCGCCAAGTACCGCGGCGAGTTTGAGGAGCGCCTGAAGGCCTTCCTCAAGGAGATAGCCGACCAGGAAGGCGAGATCATCACCTTCGTCGACGAGATGCACACAATCGTCGGCGCGGGGGCCGCGGAAGGTGCGGTCGACGCCGCCAACCTCATCAAGCCCATGCTGGCCCGCGGTGAGCTGCGCATGATCGGCGCCACCACGTTGGACGAGTACACCAAGCACATCGAGAAAGACGCGGCTCTCGAGCGGCGCTTCCAGCCGGTGATGGTCGAGCAGCCCTCGGTGGAGGACGCCATTGCGATCCTGCGCGGACTCAAGGAACGCTACGAGGTGCACCACGGTGTGCGCATCCAAGACGCCGCGCTGGTGGCCGCCGCGGTGCTCTCCGACCGGTACGTGACGGCTCGCTTTCTCCCCGATAAGGCCATCGACCTGGTGGACGAGGCGGCCAGCCGCCTTCGCATCGAGATTGACTCGATGCCGGTGGAGATCGACGTCGTGGAGCGGCGGATCAAGCAGCTGGAGATCGAGCGCACCGCTTTGAAGAAGGAATCCGATGCCGCCTCCAAGGCCCGGCTGGACAAGCTGGATGAGGAGCTGGCCCGTCTCAACGAGGAGTCGACCGGCCTGAAAGCCCGGTGGAACCTGGAGAAGGAGGCTATCGATACGATCCGCAACCTCAAGGCCGAGATAGACCAGACGCGTACTCAGGCCGAGCGCGCCGAGCGCGACGGCGACCTCAACATGGCCGCGGAGCTTCGGTACGGGCGGCTGGTGGACCTGGGCAAGAGCTTGGAGGAAGCCAACCGTAAACTCGAAGAGCTGCAGGCCGAAGGCGTGATGCTCAAAGAGGAGGTCGACGAGCAGGACGTCGCCGAGGTAGTCAGCAAGTGGGTCGGTATACCGGTGGCCCGCCTGCTGGAGGGCGAGATCGAGAAGCTGATTCACATGGAGGAAGGCCTGCACCAGCGGGTCGTGGGCCAGCACGAGGCGGTCAGCGCCGTGTCCAACGCGATCCGGCGGTCCCGCTCGGGTCTGGCGGATCCGCTCCGGCCGATCGGCAGCTTCATCTTCCTGGGGCCCACCGGCGTGGGTAAGACCGAGCTGGCCCGGGCGCTTGCCGAGTTTTTGTTCGACGACGAGCGGGCTATTTTGCGCCTGGACATGAGCGAGTACATGGAGAAGCACGCGGTGTCCCGGCTGTACGGGGCGCCTCCCGGCTACGTCGGGTACGAGGAGGGCGGCCAGCTGACCGAGGCGGTGCGACGCCGGCCGTACTCGGTGGTGTTGCTCGACGAGATCGAAAAGGCCCACCCGGACGTGTTCAACTCGCTGCTTCAGATCATGGACGACGGCCACATGACCGACGGGCAGGGGCGCACCGTGGACTTTCGCAACGCGGTGATCATCATGACCTCCAACGTCGGCAGCGATGTGATTCTGGGTGAGTCCGACGAGCAGACCATGCGCACCAAGGTCATGGAGGCCGTCCACGCCACGTTTAAACCCGAATTCATCAACCGGGTGGACGAGATTGTGGTGTTTCACCGGCTGAGCCGGGAGCACATCGCCGAGATCGTCAAGCTGCAGGTGGAGGCCCTGGCCCGCCGGCTCAAAGACAAGAACCTGACGCTGGAGCCGGCCGAGGCGGCGTTGGAGTATCTGGCGGAGAAGGGTTTTGACCCGGCGTTCGGCGCCCGGCCGATGCGCCGGCTCATCGCCCGCGAACTGGCCGACAAGCTGGCGCTGGAGCTGTTGCAGGGAACTTTCTCCGACGGCGACACGGTCCGCGTGGACTACGACGGCGACGAGCTGACGTTTACCGCGGTGGCCGGCGCCGAGGATGAGCCTGCCGAGCCGATGGCCAGCTAGAGCCCGTCTGCGGGCCTCGCTCCGCTGGTTTAGTCCCGACTTAAGCTTGGGTACCTTCCTGGGTAGGACTACTGAGGGAGGAAATCAATGGGATTGGTAATTCTACTTTTGGTTCTCGCGCTTATCTTTGGCGGCGTAGGGCTTTTTATCGACGGTCTGCAAGTGCTGCTCGTGATCGCCGGAGTGCTTTTGCTCATCGGCCTGTTCACCGGTTACCGGTCTAGGGGCAGAGGCCTATAGTCTCGCAGCCTTCGGACCACCGAGACCGGCGCCCCGGACGATTCCGGGACGCCGGTCTTTTTTGTTGCTCCCGGGAGGCCGCGCTGGTTGCGCGGCCCGGATATGACCAAGTTGCCACAGGCCCCGAGCGGCTTCTGAAAGAATAGAAGCACCGTGACAGACTCATCAGACAGTACCGTGCGCAAGATTGACGCCGATCCACAGCGACACTCCATCCGCATGACCGCGGATCGAATACTGGTGACTGCCCCCAATGCGGGCGAGCGCAAGAGCCGCGGCGGGATTGTGATTCCCGCGACGGTCGACTCAGAGGCCAAAAAGGCGATCTGGGGTGAGGTAGTGGCCGTCGGGCCGCTGGTGCGCAGCGCAGAGATCGAAGACCTGGTCCTGTTCGGTCCGGAGAGCGCCTACGAGGTGCAGATCCGCGGTGAGGACTACGTGGTCCTAAAGGAGCGGGACATTCACGCAGTGGCCTCGGGCCGCACCGAAGGCACCACCGGCTTGTACCTGTAGCCCCTACCGGGTCGGCACCAATAAGAATCGGCAGCCATCATTAGTGACCCCTCAATCATCGGCCTTTCCCGGGATCAGCTTTTCTGCCTTGCGGCCCTGCCGGGTCCTCAGCATGCGGTCCGGGTGGGCGTCCCAGTAGTGCCGCCGCACTGCCGGGCCCACCGATCATCCTTCCGGTACCTCAATCTGCATTCCGCATGTCCTGCACGTTGCCATGGTCGGCCTCCTACTCCGTTGTGGGGAAGTGCCTGTAATGGCAATATATGGAATTAAGGTGACAACCTATGCGCGAAGGTCCTCCGGCGATCGCTGCTTCTTCGCCTGCCCTACGCCCGGGGGGCCGTTTTCTCCGTCCGCTTCAGGGCCAGATGGGCCGCTGCGGTTCCCAGGGAATTCAATGTCGCGTGCAAGGCAAACGGCGCCGCCAGGCCTCCCGACCATATGCGCAGGCCGGCCAGCGCCAGGCCGGCGAGGGATGAGAGCGCGACGATGCCGGCCACCTTCGGCCACCGGCTGGAGGCCGGCGTCGGACTTGAGTTGCTATCCACGAGGTTGATCCCGGGCGCCACGTGCCACAGGCCGAAGAACAGGCTGGACCACAGCGCGGCCTGTAGCTCGCCTTGAGCGGCCAGCAGCCCGAAGAGCACACCACGAAAAGCCAGCTCCTCGGTCAGCGCTGTGCCAACCGGGACTCGCAAAGTCGTGCGGTACGCGATCTGCCGGCTGGATAAGCCCGCCATCCGTTCGTCGGCGACGGCACGGGCGCCGCGCCTGGTGGTTAAGGCCAGAAACATCGGCGCAGCAGCGATGAGGCCCAGGCCCAGGCCGGCCAGCAGCCCAGGACCCTGGCCCGGTCCGAGACCCATCGACTCCGCGTCGAGCCCCCAAACGATGCTAGCGGACCCCACCAGCAGCGCCGACAGGGCCAGGTTGAGCGGTACGTATAGCCGCCCGTGGAAAGGCGGCCACCGGTTTAGCAGGGTGTTGTAAAGGATCAACGCCAGCCCTATGCCCAACGCTGCGCCCGGCATCGTCGGCTAGTCGATCGACCGGCGCCCTCGCGGTTGACGCCTCACGTAGACGCCGAGAGCGGCCGCCGCAACCAGCACCACGCCTCCCACGCCCAGCGCTATGGGCAGTGATGGAGAGAAGCCGCCGCCGGCGGCTTGAGTCTCGGGGCTCGGTTCGGGCGACGGCATGGCCCCGGCGGCGATGGACAGCAACAGCGGCTGGGACTCAACCCGATCCACGCCGTCGTCGGCCACCACGCGCACCTCGTAGTCGCCCGGCTCCTCCAGATCCTCCGCCGGGGCCCACTCGTACTCCTGACGTCCGGAGTTAAGCGGTTGCGCCTCGGTCAACTGGGGTTCGCCACCTTCGGATAGGTAGGAAATCTGGACGTTGGCGGGTGCGGACAGATCGAAGCTGAACGGCACCGCACCGGTGGGCGCCACCTCGCCGGGAGCTTGGACCTCGTTCAGCTCCAGTTTCGGGGCCAGGTCCACGACCGGCTGCACCGCGAGAGTTTCGCCGCCGAGGATCTTAAAGGTTCCCTCGGGGGCCTGGATGCCTTCCACGGTAATCTCGCCGACTCGCTCGATCGTTATCTTATCGAGATTCGCAGCGAGTCCCACCCGGATGCGGCCGGGCTCCTCCCGGGTGACGGGCTGCAGGCCCCCGTAGTAGTAGCCCAGTATCTCGGCGTAGTCCATGCCCCTGTCCGCCTTGCCCTTTGCGCCCCACTGCACCATGCCGGCGCCGTGACCCCAGCCCCGGCCGGTGGCCACCAAGTCACCGTCTTGCTGGGCCACGGTCATCCATTTCGATGGGATCACCTGCGGGTACGTGCGGCCCTCGGGTCCTGTTGTCGGGTAGCGCTTGGGTACCAGGCATGTACCTTGGGCGTTCAGGCGTAAGCGCAGCTGGGAAAGGCTCATCGACTCGCTCTGGCCGCCGCCGGACATCACGACGTTCTCGCCCTGTTGCTCCACGGTTTCGATCGGCGGCCCCTCCCACCAGCCGCCGAGTCGCAGTGCCTCGGTGAGATCCTCCATCGGCATGCGCACCTCCCACCTCGATACGGGGGACTCGCCGTCGTCCTCCTCCGGGACCGACTTTAAGTACGGCAGGGGATCCGAGCCGAATACCTCGGCGTTGGAGTAGGTCTGGCCGTTGGATGTCGAGAAGTACACGGTGCTGGCCGGGCGGCCCTGATACTCGAGGATCTCACCGGCAGTCTCGGAGACCGCCCGCTTCCATCGATCTCCCCAGGGTCCGTCCTTGACCTGTAGCCCTCGGTACACCTGGCACGCATCGGTCGAGCACAGGTCGTAGTTGAGCTCCTCGGCCAGTGCTCCCGACGCGCCCAGGTTGTCCATTGCGTAGGTGCGGGCGGCCACCACTTGGGCTTTGAGCGCATCCATCGGCCAATCCCTGGGGACCTCGGCTATTCCGTTCAGGTATTCTGGGAAGGTCAACTCCGCCACCAGGTACAGCTGTCCGTTGGATCTCAGTCCTATCTCGAGAACGCCGTCGTAGGCTGCGTGCAGGTCCCGGGGCTGCCGGGCCGGACAGACGTCCGGGTTGGGTGGATGCGTACCGTTTAGTCTGATGGCAGCATCCGGGCTGGCTGGAATCAGCCTTATGGGTCCGGTGATCTGGCCCGCCGGCGGTTCTTGTGCGAGGGCAGGCGGCTGGCCGGGCACCAGTAACACGGCCGCCAACGTCGTTACGGCGATAATGAGTCGGCTCATAGATCCATATTCCCAGGTGAGCGAGTCCTAAGGGGTAATGTCGATGGAATTGCTGGGAATTGAACAAGTACGGGCGGCAGCCGAGCTGCTAAAGGGCGTCTCCGAGGTCACCCTGCTGGAGCCCTCCCGGGCCCTTTCCGAGAAGTGCGGCGGCGACACCTACCTCAAGTGCGAGAACCTGCAGCGCACCGGCGCATTCAAGATCCGCGGCGCCTACAACCGGATCTACCGCCTAAGCGATGAGGAGCGGGCCCGCGGTGTCGTAACCTCCAGCGCCGGCAATCACGCACAGGGGGTGGCCCTGGCCGCTCAGCTTCTCGGGGTTAAGTCGACGGTGTTCATGCCGCAGGGCGCGGCGATACCCAAAGTCGAGGCGACCACGCGCTACGGCGCCGACGTGAAGCTGGAGGGCATCGTCTACGACGACGCCTCCGCCGCCGCGATGAAATTTGCCGAGGAAACCGGCGCGGTGATGGTGCACCCGTTCGATCACCTCGACGTGATTGCGGGGCAGGGGACCGTCGCCTTGGAGATCCTGGAGCAGCTTCCTGAGGTAAACACCATTGTGGTGCCCGTAGGCGGTGGCGGGCTCATATCCGGCATCGCCGCAACCGCCAAGGCTGTTAAGCCGTCGATAAAGATCATCGGCGTGGAGCCCCACGGCGCGGCCAGCGTGGGGCTGGCCCTGGAGAGCGGCGAGCTGGTCCCGCTCGAAGTCATGTCCACCGTGGCGGACGGGTTGGCCGCCAAAACGGCCGGCGCGCTCGGGCTGCGCCATGTCCAGGAGTTCGTGGACCAGCTGGTGACCGTCAACGACGAGGAGATCGCGGAAGGCCTGCTGCTAACCGCCGAGCGGGCCAAGATGGTGGTGGAGCCCGCCGGCGCGGCGGGCGTGGCGGCGCTGATGAGCTGCGAGGATTTGGACATCACCTATCCGGCGGTGGTGGTGCTCTCCGGCGGCAACATCGATCCGCTGCTGCTGCTGAGGGTGATCCGCTTTGGTATGGGCTCCGCCGGTCGATTCGTGTCTTTCTCGACGATGCTGCCGGACCGCCCCGGCG
Organism: Actinomycetota bacterium; assembly: GCA_019347725.1. GTDB lineage: Bacteria > Actinomycetota > CADDZG01 > JAHWKV01 > JAHWKV01 > JAHWKV01. The sequence goes on along the minus strand of JAHWKV010000025.1, from coordinate 821 downwards.
AGCTGCACCGCCTCTCCGGGGTAATCGCCACCACCGGCGCGAACGTGATAGGCGTAGAGCACCGGCGGGAGGGAGTCTCCAAGCGCTTGCTCGGCGACGTGGAGATAACCATCCAGGCCGAGACACGCGGGTTTGACCACGTGCAGAGCGTGATCGAGCAGCTAAAGGCCGCGGGCTACGATCCGCAGAAGCTTTCGCTGGCTTAACGCCGCGCCGGCGGCCGGGCTCCGGTTCGTTTTGGGGATCGCCAAATCGGGCAACGTGAGCCTGTACGAAGAGCAATTTGATTTGAGGAGGTGCAAAGCGAGTACGAGGCCCAGGGTCGTAATCGTAGGAGCAGGTTTCGGAGGTCTGACCGCCGCCAAGGATCTGGCCGATGCCCCGGTCGACGTCACTATCGTGGACCGGCGCAACCATCATGTATTTCAGCCCCTGCTGTATCAGGTGGCCACTGCCGCGTTAAATCCCAGCGAGGTCGCCGCTCCGATTCGCCGGATTTTTAGGGATCAAGCCAACGCCGAGGTTTTTCTGGCCGAGGGCGAGAGCATCGACACCGAGCAGCACAAGGTGATCCTGACCGACGGAGAGATCCCGTACGATTACCTGATCCTCGCCACCGGAGTGACCCACTCCTACTTCGGTAACGACCAGTGGAGCCCGTATGCTCCGGGGCTAAAAAGCATCTCGGACGCCCTGCAGATGCGCCGCCGTTTGCTGGTCGCCTTCGAGGCCGGCATGGCGCGCTTCGGGTGCGAGCCGCCCGCCGGTCTCGCTCCGAGCGAAGCGCTCTCGGTGCGCGCCGACGTCACGCCCGAGCCGAC
>JAHWKV010000259.1 GCA_019347725.1 Actinomycetota bacterium | reverse complement strand
GGGCTCCGCCTCGGGAGGTAGCTCGGTCGGATGGACCCGTGGGTCGGCGGCCCCGGGAGCGTGAGTCCCGCGGTCGGGCGGCCCGGAGGAGGTCCCGATGACCGAGGACAAGGCTCGGAAGCGAGCTATCCGCACCCGCATGGCCAAGACCGGCGAGCGCTACAGTGCGGCCCGGCAGACTCTTATCGACCAAGCATCTACAGGCCACCGCACGCCTGCATGGACGGCCATGCCCGAGAGCAGCGACGAAGCGGTGCGGTCCGCCACCGGGCGGGGGTGGGACGAGTGGTGCAAGGTAATCGATGGTTGGCCGGGCCACACCGACGGCCACACCGCGATCGCCGCCTATCTGCAGGACCAGCACCAGCTCGATGGGTGGTGGGCGCAGTCGGTCACCGTGGGTTACGAGCGCATCACCGGGCGGCGACGCCCATACCAGGGGCCCGACGGCACCTTCAGCGCCGGCAAGTCACGGACCGTCACCACTGACGCGTCCGCTCTGCGGGCCATGCTGCTCGACGATGCAGACCGGAAAGATCTGTTTCCCAAAATCGAGACCGAGCTGCGCTCCCGTCCAAATTCCAAGGTAATTCGTGTAGCCATCGGCCACGGGACCGCGCAAATTGCCCTGGATCCACTGGAGGACGGCCGGGTAAAGGTCTCGGTCGCTCACGAGGGATTACCTTCGTACGATGACGTTGAGCGATGGAAGCACTACTGGTCGGAATGGCTCACGGCGATCGACCAGGCCTGATCGGGCGAAACTCCTAGGGCGTGGTTGCCGTTTTTTCCTGGCGGATCGTAAAGCTCAGGGTCCACGCCGGGTGGTGGGTTGGGTCAACTGAAAGAAGCCTAACGCGCCCAGCGCTACTGCTTCGGCTTAAGCTCGATCTTGCCGGCGTTGACCCTTGCCTCGTAACTAGGTTGCGGTGAGCTGGCGGGGCCTTGTATTACTTTGCCCGTACACAGATCGAACTTGCTTGCGTGCAAAGGACACGTGACCGTCCCCGCTTCGGCGTCTCCTTCGTCCAACGCGCCTCCCCGGTGGGTGCAGGTATTTGAGATGGCGCAAATTTCCTCACCCTGCCTGTACAGCAAAACGTCGGTGCCGTTGGCGCTTACTTTGGTCATCGTCTTTTGCGGAAGCTTTTTTGAATCCAAAACAGGGGTCCACTCGTCGGGCCACTGCTCGAAGGCGGTGTGATCAACCCCCACGCCAAGGTGGTGGGCAAGGTGACCACCCAGGTAGCCCGAGCCGGCCATGACGCCGGCCCCCGCCACCGAGTAGGCCGCTGCCCTCAAGTAGTCCTGGCGACGCCTGGCAGCGCACGAACGGCAAAACAGGTTAAGCGCAGTTGCGTTACCAACTGCGTGAACCGTACCCACACGGCGTTGCGGCCCGATGGTGTCGACATAGTCTGCGAGACCGGCCCATGCCGTCGGCAGCGAGCTTGCAATGCCCAGGAGAGTAAGTCGCTGCGCGGATCTTGAGTGCTTCTTGCCTCCCAATACATCCAAGGTCACCGCGCCGATGAAGAGCCCGATCGTCACATCGGTCAACATCGGGTGTACCGGGTGGCCCAGCCACTTGCCGGTCAGAAGATCTTTGATCTGGCCTTCGGGGACGAGCTTCGGGCCGATTTTCGAACTCACCTTTGCGGCCTTATCCAAGAACTCAAGCTTTTCTATCTCTTTGGCAATCCCGAGCATGAGCCTTCCTTTCGACCGCTTCGACCCCTAGACCCTTTCAAACAAGCTTCTACCCGAGCCGCTGCACCCTGAAACCAGCTCGTATTCAGCGTCGGGTTACGCCCACGCGCACCCCGTTCGGGTCCAGGCTCAACTGCGTTTCGCCGGCGGGCCGGGGGGTACATACATGCTCATGGACAGGGCCAAGAGGCTGCTCACTCGGGATCGGAATATTGACCGGGTGAGCTGCCCCAGCCCTGTATCACCGCCACCCGCACCGGAAGATCAAGAGGGCGGGCCTCCTCAGGCACTCCGCTGACCTTTTTCCGATCTGCCTAGGTGGGCATCTAGAAGTCGACGAGCCCGGTGACGTCGAAGCAATCGGCGACCTCGGCGTCTATCACATTGTGGTCGCCGTCGCCTGCCGTTACGCATATTGAGGTCGCCCCGGCGCGCTCCTCAACCGACGCCGCATCACCAGTTGTGTACGGGTTTTCGTCGGTGGACACCCAGTCGCCCTGGTTGACGCCAAACCGGGGCTCGGCGTCGTCGCTTACCTGCTCTGCGGTGAAGTTGTCCCAGTACACATGGAAGTGGTTGCGGGCAAGGTCGGGCGTGAAGTTGGCGTCAAAGGTCAGGTCGAGCTCGGCTCCGAATTGCTCAACTGCCGATATGCTGACCCGGCAACCCTCCTGCGGACACGCGTTTGGCGGTGCAGCTTCCCCGGCTTCAGTCGCCTGGCCGTCGCCCTCCCCGGCGCACGAAACCAGCAAGACTGCCAAGGCGCACAGCGCCATAACCGTTCTAATCCGATGACTGTTCATAGCAACCCCAATTCGGTGCGGATACCGTTGCGAACTCTACTCCGGTTCCAGTCCACAAAATCACTCGGAAGCGATTTATCACGAAGTCAGGGACCCCCGCAATAGCTGCTTGGCCTTGGCCAGCCTTGAACGAACGGTTCCCACCGGCGCAGCGCCATCAAAGCCTGGTTGCGGGCTACCGAGTGCAGTCAGGTCCGGAATTTGCTGCGCCCCTGGGAAGACTGGGCACCACCACGCTTCAACTAAGGGGCCACACTTGTGGCCCCTAATTGCGCCCCGGCAACTGCAAAGTTCCACCGCCGGATATCCTTAGTGCATGGCAGACCGCTACTGGTTCAAAAGGCGCCGATACGGATGGGGTTGGATGCCGGCTACCTGGCAGGGTTGGACCGTAATAGCGGTGTGGATATTGATTGTGGTCGGTGGATCCACCGCAATAGCACGTATACCCGAGGCCCAGCAAAGTACCGAGCGCGCTCAGATC
>JAHWKV010000258.1 GCA_019347725.1 Actinomycetota bacterium | reverse complement strand
GACGGGCGCGAGCGTCTCGCCCGTGGTCCTGAGCACTTCGCCCGTCAGTCCCGTGAGCCCGCCGGGCTCGGCCGGCTGCACGGCCTGGGGCGCACTGGGGCCCGGGGGCGCCGGGCGCGGGGCATCGAGGCGGGAGGGGCTGTCAGGGGGGTTGACGAAGCGGGGGCGGTCGACGACCGGCGCACCAGCGGCGACAGCACGGTGCGCAGCGGTTGAGAGCTACGGCCCGCGACCTCCGCCGGTGGGGTATCGGCCGCAGCCTCGGCAGCCGGCGAGCCCGCAGGTGGCGTCGTATGCTCCGGCTCCGGAGCCGGAGCAGGCTTCGGCGATTCACCCGTATCCTCCGCCGGCGTGGTGGGCTCCGGCTCTTGTTGGCCGGCCGCTTCCGCCTCCGGCTCGGGTTTCGCCCCGGCGTCTTCAGCGTCGGCAGCGGAACCGTCCGCGATCTCGGCCATCGCCGCACCCACCGGCACCGTTTCGCCCTCGGACACCAGCAGTTTGCTCAGCCTGCCGGCTGCGGGAGAAGGTATTTCGCTGTCGACTTTGTCGGTGGAAACCTCCACCAACGGCTCGTCGACGGCGACCTCCTCACCTTCGGACTTCAGCCACTTGGTGATGGTCGCTTCCAAGACCGTTTCCCCAAGCTGAGGCATCCTGAACTGGACCATCCACACCCCCCGATCAGCAAACGCAGAACACTTCGAATACTAACAACCGACCCACGGCTGGTACCGGTTGACCGGCCAGTGGACCATGGTCGCTACACTTTCAGTGGTACCAGACTCACCCTATGCGCCATTTACCCCTACAGCTACCACAACAATCTCTCCTCAGGTAGAAGAATCCAAAGCCGCAACTGCCGTCCGATAGCTCTCTTCCACCGCCTTTACGTCGTAGGGTTCACCAAGTCCCTGCCTACCACTTCGAACCACCATCGCGGCGTGGCGGCGCAAAGCTCCGAGATCCTCCTCGCGTGTAGCAGTCCGGGCAACGCTTTCAATTGTCTCCAGCAAACGTACGGTGATGGCTGCGTGGGACCGCGCAGATTCGCGGATTCCGCTCAAAGCCGTATCTAAGACTTCAGAGAAGGTGACCTGCTCGGAAAGGACACGCAACCGGCCCTGCTCATCTAGACGGCGGCCGGAGGGGATTTCCCGCTGAGAAAGACGGCGCAATGCAGATCCGAGCCGGTCGACACATACGACTGCCGTAAACGGATCGTTGATACCCGGCGACAGGGCCCGTATGGCGACTTCCACCAGTTGGTTCACTGCATGCTCAACGTCTTGCGCAGGGGTGCGCTGAGTGCCTAAGGCAAAAGTGGAACTGAGACGCCGACAAATCGAATCGTCAACGCCGTCTAAGCGCCACACCGTTGCGACCGGGTCACCCTTTGTCACGTAGTGCCCCGGTCGCCGCTCCAGACGCACAACCACGTCCTCTTCTACGGCGAGCTTCATTAGACCCGCAGCGTCGATGAACTGTATGTATCCGTCGGTTGGCGCGGTCACGTTGGCTGAACCTTTATCGCCGCCCTCCCGGAAAGTTGCCCCTTGTGAGCCGGAAGTACCTTCAGATACGCCTCGTCCAATCTGCGCCGGAAATAGCTGATTCACGCGCTTGTCAAGATCCGCTGCCACGCGGCCAACAATTACGTCGGCCTGAATGGACATCGCCACGTGATGAATGAAATAGATCAACACTCCCAAGCTGGCGACCGCCAGCAGCACTCCTGTAGTTACCGATATCTGCGGGATGAACTCCGGACCCTGCCCGGGGCTCTTTACCGTGCGAAGCACAATCAGGCAATACAGAAACGTTGCTATGAAGGTGCCTAAAACCACCTGGTTCGCCTTGTCGGCCATGAAACTGCGCAACAATCTGGGACCAAACTGCGAAGACGCCAAGGTAAGCGCCACCAACGTCAAGGAAAAGACTACGCCGGCAATGGTGATCATCGATCCCGCAACCGTGGTCAACACGGCCCTTGCACCGTCAGCTCCTCCGGCGTAGCTCCCGATTGAGCCGCTTTGCGACCAGTCGAGCGTGGCATCTAGGGTAACGGTGGCCAGCGCGATCGCCACGGATGCCGCGGCCATAACCGCAGGTAAAAACCAGAAGCTAGACCTAATGCCGTCCCAGTACTTGAGCAAACGCGCTTTCACTACGCGGTCGTTGCTTTAAGGAGAGACACATAGCGAATGCGCCCCTGGATTCCCGGAATACAGATGTATCTCAACGGGTAGAAGCGTCCACCACCTCGGGGTCCAGGCCGTACTTGTCGATCGCTGCAGTGACCGTCTCCGGCTTCACGTCGCCGATCCTGGCCAGCGCGGATAGCGCAGCGGCCACGATGTGTTCCGCATCCACCTCAAAGTACCGGCGAAGGTTCTCGCGTGTGTCGCTGCGGCCGAACCCGTCCGTACCCAGGGGCAGATAGGGTCCCGGGACCCAGCGCGCCACCTGGTCCGGCACGGCCTTCATCCAGTCGGATACCGCAATGACGGGGCCCTCGGTGCCGTTGAGAGCCTGTTGCAGATAGCTCGCCCGGGGCGCTTTGTCCGGATGCAAGCGATTCCAGCGCTCCACACTCAACGCCTCCTGCCTTAACAATTTGTAACTGGTAACGCTCCACACGTCGGCGCCCACGTCGTACTCGTCGGCAAGCATCTGCTGGGCTTTGAGAACCTGGGTGGCCAGAATCGACCCGCTGCCGAACAGCTGGACCTTGTGTTTAGCCTTACCCTTGGCCGATTGAAATTTATAGATGCCTTTGAGAATTCCCTCATCCACGCCCTTGGGCTTGGGCGGCATCTCGTAGTTTTCGTTGTACAGAGCCAGGTAGTAAAAGACATCCTCGTCTTCTTTGATCATCCTGCGCAGCCCGTCCTGCACGATTTCTGCGGTCTCGTACGCAAAGGCCGGGTCGTACGACATGTAGTTGGGCATGGTCGAAGAGAGCAGCAATGAGTGCCCGTCGGCGTGCTGCAGCCCCTCGCCGTTCAAGGTG
>JAHWKV010000257.1 GCA_019347725.1 Actinomycetota bacterium | reverse complement strand
TGGGTGCCGCGGGCGCCAACCTGCAGCTTTCCGCGGTCGCCTACGCCTTCGCGGCATTCGTTTTCGTGAAGATGGCTACCGACACGCCGCTGCTTGCGGTAGTGGAGCCAAAACGGGTGGAGGGCGACGAGACGCCGCTGGACGCTATGGTCTCGTCCCGGCGCAAGTTCCTGACCCGATCGGGCTGGCTAATAGCGGGAGTCCTGGCCGTCGGAAGCGTCTTTCAGGCGGTCCGCAGCCGCGTCGGCCCCCGGGTGCCGATCGCCGGCGCCGACCGCCCGTACACAGGGCCACCGGACGATGGAGATTTCCCCCACATACCGGGGCAGGCGCCGGAGATCAGCAGCAACGACGATTTCTACAATATCGACATCAACATCGTTAAGCCCTCCGTGGACCACGAGACCTGGAGGCTTAAGATCGGCGGGCTGGTGGACGAGCCCTACGAACTTACCTTCGAGCAGCTGCAGAACGACTTCGAGGTGGTCGAGATCGTGCACACGCTCACCTGCATATCCAACCGGGTGGGCGGTGACTTGATCGATACCGCGGTCTGGCGAGGCGTGCGGCTGCGGGACGTCCTGGAGCGGGCCGGTCTGCGGAATGGGATCGTGGATCTCGTGTTCACCGGCGCCGAGGGCTACACCGACTCCATCCCGGTCGACAAGGGCTTGCAGGACGACACCCTGGTCGTTTTCGGCATGAACGGCGAGTCGCTGCCCAGGGAGCACGGCTTTCCCGCCCGGATAATCGTGCCCGGCATTTACGGGATGAAAAACGTCAAGTGGCTGACCGCCATCGAGGCGGTGGATACCGACTACAAAGGCTACTGGATGGTACGGGGCTGGAGCGACACGGCACGCATCAAGACCTCCTCCCGCTTCGACCTGCCCACCGATAGCTCCCGGGTCCAATCCGGCGCCCGGCTGGCCGGCGTGGCCTGGGCCGGGGATCGAGGAATCCGGCGGGTGGAGGTATCCACTGACGGCGGGAAGACCTGGAGCGAAGCGCTGCTCAAGCGGGAGCTGTCGCCCATCACCTGGCGCCTGTGGGCGGCCGAGCTGGAGCGTGCTTCGGGTGAGGTGACGATTTTGGTAAGGGCAATCGACGGCGCCGGCGGCAGGCAGGAAGGGGAACCGACGGATCCCCATCCCGCCGGCGCCTCCGGCTATCACGAGATACGGGTGCTTGTGGTGTAGGAGTTTGATGGGTGACCGTCTGGGCGGTACGCCAGCTTCGCGAGCACCCAGTAGACTGCCCCGTATGAAGACCGATTTGGCCATCCTCGGCGGCGGCAACGGGGGCTATGCCGCAGCGCTGCGAGCCCGGCAGCTGGGGCTGTCCGTCGCACTGGTGGAGAAGCACAAGGTGGGCGGCACCTGTTTGCACGTGGGCTGCATCCCCACCAAGGCCATGCTGCACTCGGCCGACCTGATGGAGAGTATCCGCTCCGCCGGTGAGCACGGCGTCGAGGTCGGGGAACCCAAGGTGGACTGGGGCAAAGTCCTGGACCGTAAGGATTTCGTGGTCGCCAAGCACTACAAGGGCCTGTCCGGGCTGCTCAAGGCCAAGGGAATTGACGTCATCGAGGGCAAGGGCATCCTTAAGTCCCCCCAAACCATTGCGGTGGAGGGCCGGGAGGACATCGAGGCCACCTCCGTCGTTCTGGCCAGTGGCTCGTACGCCAAGTCCTTGCCGTTCATCGACATAGACGGCGAGGCGTTCATAACCTCCGATGACGCTCTGGTGCTGCCGGAGGCGCCCGACTCGATCATCGTGATCGGCGCCGGCGCCGTTGGGCTGGAGTTTGCCAGTGTCTTTGCGTCGTTCGGTTCCAAGGTCACCGTGATTGAGGCCCTGGACAGGCTCGCCCCCGGCGAGGACGCGGAGGTTTCCAAGGAAGTTCAGCGGCAGTTTCGAAAGCGTGGGATCACCTGTCACGTCGGCGCCAAGGTGAACGAGGCCGAGCGGACGGACAACGGCGCCAAGCTCACCATCACCACCGCCAAAGGCAAGGAAGAATCGGTAGAGGCGTCCGCTTGCCTGGTGGCCGTCGGCCGGGGACCGGTTTCGGAAGGGCTGGGATACGAGGATGCAGGTGTCACCGTGGAGCGCGGATTTGTCGAGGTCGACGAGCTGTGCCGCACCGGCGTGGACGGTTTGTGGGCCATAGGGGACTTGATTGCCCAGCCGTCGCTGGGGCTGCCTTTCCCTCACTTCCAACTGGCCCACGTGGCTTTTGCCGAAGGCATACACGTTGCCGAACAAGCCGCCGGCAAGCTCCAGCACCCCCCTGTGGATTACGTTGGAGTGCCACGAGCTACCTACAGCTTTCCCGAGATTGCCTCGGTGGGCCTGACCGAAGCCCAGGCCAAAGACGGCGGACATAAAACCAAGACGTCGAAAGTGCCGTGGGCGGCGCTGGCCAAGGCGACGATTCTGGGCGATTCAGCCGGTTTCCTCAAGGTGGTGGCCGATGAGGATGGTACGGTCTTGGGCGTGCATATGGTCGGGCCGAGGGTCACCGAGCTGATAGCCGAAGCCCAGCTCATTACCAACTGGGGGGCCTACGCCGGCGAGGTCGCGGCACTGGTGCATCCCCATCCGACGCTCTCGGAAGCAATGGGTGAGGCGATGATGGCGCTGGCGGGAGAACCGCTACACGGCTAACTTGGTTCGAAGGACCGTGGGGTCCAAAACAGCTATTCGGCAGGAACCTAGGCCGCGGTTGCGAGACAATAGCGTAAGGGCCGAGGTGGCCAAACCGTAAGTCGTACTATTTTGCGGCCGTAACGGACGGTTCATGGTTCGGCTGCGGAGGAGGTGAGCGTCCAGAAGTGTCGCCGACAAACCAGGGTGCTTTGCCCGATCCCTATCCGGACGAGACCGCCGAGTGGTTGGCGGCAATTGATGATGTAGCCAGCGAACACGGTCACGCCCGGGCCCGTTATCTGCTGCACCGTATTTTCCTGCACGCGCGGCAGCGCCAGATCGGCTTGCCCTCGATGGTGCAAAGCGACT
>JAHWKV010000256.1 GCA_019347725.1 Actinomycetota bacterium | reverse complement strand
GAAACCGGACTTGCGACGCGTGCATTGCCGGCTACGAGCGCGAATCCAGAGACGATCACACCCACCGTCAGAGCCAGCCCCACATGAAGCAGCCTCCCAAATGGCCACGAAGAAGGTGTGAAATGCTCTGGAAGGTGGCGCAGCACCAGGACAAACATGATCAGCGACAGGGTCTCGATCAACAGTTGCGCCAGAGCCAGGTCCGGGGCGCCCTGGATAACGAAAAGTATCGCCACAGAGAATCCAACCGCGCCCAGCATCAGCACTGCCGCGAACCTGCGGTGGAGGGAAGCACAGGACACCGCAGCCACCGCCATTCCCGCCACCACCGCCAGCTGGAGGGGCGACTCGGCGAACTGAAGGCTCGCGGGCAGGTCGCCGTGGGTCAGCAGCGACCAGGTGGGTATTCCCAGCACCGTAAGCAGTATCACTCCGATATAGGTGGGTAGTGAGCCATTCTGCAGAAATGCGGTCAGTCTCACGGCGCCGGTGTTCATGCCTTTAACGGTGGCGTGGTAAGAGCCATCCGCGCCGATGGGAAACTGAAACCTTTTCTGCAGCCGGCCGACAGGCTCTCGAAAGGCGAACAGCGCCAGGCCCGCCGCCAGGCTCAACGCCGCCAGCCCGACGGCCGGCGTGAAACCGTGCCATAGGTACAGATGCGGGGAGCCGACCTCCTCGTCGAGTGCTCTGGCGCCCGCGCCGGCCAGCTCCTCGGCGGGCAGGGGCCACAGTCCCATGATCACGGTCAACGCCGCCAGGACCAGCGGGGCCAGCACGAAACCGAGGGCGGGCTTGTGGGCGCCGGCAGCGCTCGCCTGCTTGCCGGCTGCGGGTTTGGTGGCGAAGGCTCCCCACAGGAACCGGGCGGAGTAGGCGACGGTTAGAACCGTAGCAAGTATTATCCCGACCGTGGCCAGGGGCATGCTTTCCTCGAGCAGATGCTCGAAGGCGGCTTCCTTGGTGAGGTATCCGACGGTGGGCGGCAGGCCGACCATGGATAGGGTCGCCACCGCGGCGACACCGAAGAGCACCGGCATGCGCTTACCCACTCCGCTCAGGTTCCTGATGTCGCGGGTGTGCATCTGGTGGTCGATGATGCCGGTAACCAGGAACAAAGTGGCCTTGAACAGAGCGTGAGCCAGGATCATCCCGACTCCGGCAAAGGTAAGACCCGCGTGTCCGGAACCTACCAGAACCACCAGGAACCCGAGCTGGCTGACCGTGCCGTAGGCAAGGAGCAATTTCAGATCGGTCTGCTTTAGCGCCCGGTAGCCGCCGAGCAACATGGTTCCGACCCCGACGGTTACGACCAGTGGCGTGAAGAAACCGAACAGCGGAGCGAAGGCCGGGGCTAATCTGGCGATCAGGTAAACGCCGGCTTTGACCATGGTGGCCGAGTGCAGGTAGGCGCTGACGGGCGTGGGTGCGGCCATCGCGCCCGGGAGCCAGAAATGAAAGGGGGCCTGGGCGGACTTTGTAAAAGCGCCGAGCAGGACCAGCAGCAGGCCTATCGCAACCATGGTTCCGTCGGGCGGAGACGCGAGAATTTGCGACATCGAGTAGGTTCCGGCGCTGGCCCCGATCAAAACGAAGCCGGCCAGCATGGCCAGACCGCCCGTGCCGGTTACCAGAAGGGCCTGCATCGCCGAGGTGCGGGACGACGCATCGGTGTCCTTGAAGCCGATGAGCAGGTACGACGTGACCGAGGTCAGCTCCCAAAAGATGAACAAGGCCAGCAGGTTGTTGGTGATCACGACTCCGAACATGGAGCCCCCGAACGCGAGCAGCGTCGTGGCAAACGGGCCCAATTCCGGGTGGTCCTCGAAGTAGAAGTAGCTGTAGAGGAAGACCAGTACGCCTACCCCGGAAATCAGGGCAGCCATCATCCACCCAAACGTATCCAGGCGTAGCGACAGGTCCAGATCCAGTCCCGCTACCCACGGGAGCTGTTCCTGGATAATCTCGCCGCCTGGTACGCCCGACGCGTAGGTCAGCAGCCACACAAACGACGCGGCCGGCGCGATGGCCGCTACAAGGAAGGTCTTGGAGCCCAACCGCCGCCCGAGCACCGACAGCGGCGCCAGCAGCACGAGGTGTAGGCCAAGTAGCCCGAGCAAAGTCATTTAAGCGTCATAAGTAAGTTTTGGAAAGCCAAGGCTTAGGCAAGGTTGTTCGAAGCCGCAATCATCGCGGGCTTACCGGCTCGCCACCGGTCATCATACCCAGTAGGTCGGCTCGGCCAAGCTCCCTATGCAACGGTTGAGTAAATTCTGCGCACGGGCAGGTTATAACTAGCGGGTGGACTTCGTCTGGGTAGCGATCGGCGGAATTCTGATTTTAGCGGGGACCGTCGACCTGTTTATGACGGTGCTCTACTACGACGAGGCGGGGGGCCTGTCTACCCGACTGTACCGCCTCCTGTGGAGCATTTTCCGAAGGCTTGCCGCCCACGCGCCCCACCGCTTCGAGTCCTTCGTGCTTTCGCTGGGAGTGCCGGTGATGGTTCTGGCCAGCATCATCTTCTGGATTGCACTGCAGGTTGTTGGTTTTGCAGCGATCTACTTCGTCGGGCTGCACCGGGGGTCATTTGCGATCGCGGAAGGGCTTGAACCGGGTATTTTTGAGGCGCTCTATCTAAGCTCAATTACCCTGTCCGGGTTGGGTTACGGGGATCTTTCTCCCGCAGATTCCACCTACCAGATGGTGGCGTCGGTGCAGGCGCTTATGGGTTACGGGTTTTTGACCCTGGCGATCGCCTACGTCGTCAACGTGTACCAGGTGATCCGGGAGATGGGCGTTTTATCCTCCGACATCTACCACGAGTCCCAGCGAACCTACGAAGCGCGCTACATTCTGCGTGTTCATTTCCACGAGGGGGCGACCCGCGACCTTGCGGGGAGGCTCAAGACCTTCTACCACAGCATGATCGCCCACCATGAGGGGATGCGGCATTACCCCTTCGTCTTCTATTTCTACAGCCGGCGCGGCTACGCGGCATTGCCTTACCGGTTCGGGCTGA
>JAHWKV010000255.1 GCA_019347725.1 Actinomycetota bacterium | reverse complement strand
GCCGAGCACAACGACTACAACCAGCTCCATCCGATGATCGAGGCGATGAACCAGAACCTGCAGGACATCGGCGTCACACAGAAGGTTGGGACGCTTGTCGCCGACTCGGGCTACCTAAGCGACGCCAACCTCCTGAACTCAAACGAAGACACCCCTGAGCTTCTCATCGCGGCGAACAACGACCGCGACCAACGCATCGAGAAGAGGCCGCCAAGAGGACGCATCCCGAAGGACCTATCACCCACGAAACGGATGGCGCGCAAGCTTGCAACCAAACGCGGTCAGAAGCTCTATCGCAGACGCTCTCAGATGGTCGAGCCGGTGTTCGCCCATCGCAAGACCAGGGGGTGCGGGCGATTCATGCGGCGAGGACGACCCGCGTGCGACAGCGAGTGGAAGCTCGAGAACACCACCCACAACCTCCTAAAGCTGTGGCGGTCGCAAGTGGGTGAACGAGTCGATCAAACAGCGATGTCACGCCGAGTCATTCGCAGTTCCTCCCCAGTGACTCGTCCTCACCGCATCCTCAGAGCGATCGGCTGCGGGAATCCCAGCCACCGACTTTGGGCGACAGGTTCCTAACAGGACGCTATTCGAACCTCGAATAGACCTCTTAAATTCAGCCTCGGCTGACTATGAAAAAACAAGCACCTCGGATGCTGTGGAAGACGTGGCGTGGGTAGGTCGTTCTGCCCCATGGAAGGCGTAGAGCGCATTTCCTACCGCTGCTACCGCGAGGCCGTGCCTAGGCTTTCCCAGCGGTGCAAGCTCGGACCAGGTTGAGGATGCGATGTCGTAGGCCTGAACCGTGCCGAAGACGCCGGTGGGGTGCTCTCCGCCGACCGCAATCAGGCGCCCGTCGATCACCGCCGCCCCGAGTCCGCCACGTGCGGTAGGCATCGCAGGCAGCTGCTGCCACCGGTTGGTGGCGGGGTCATAGCGCTCGAGAGCCGCCAGGTTTTTGTCCGCCGACAACAACCTTCCCCCGACTGCATACAACCCAGCGCCATCTGAGGCAGCGGCAAGATGCTCTCGGGGGGTGGGAATTCTGGCGCCATCTCGCCACCGCTCGCCGTCGAAGACCGAGATGGCGGCTACCAGCTCACCGTTGGCCTGCCCTCCCACCACCACAATCTTGTTAGCCACCACGGCGGCTGCCCCAGCAGCTCGAGGGCGGTTGAGTTTGGGCAGCTCAACCCAACCGCCCGAGCGCAGCGCAAACACCCGGTCCGACGTGATCGCTTGCAGATCCGCCCCCTGTGGCTGCCAGCCGCCCATCACCACCAGCTCGCCCCGGTAGTTAACCGCCATGGCGTGATGCAGCGGGATGGGCAGGTCCGGCCCCGCCTTCCAAGTGTCGATTGCCGGGTCGTACCCTGCAGTCGTTGGGGTGGCGTTGTTCTCCTCCAAGCCCCCAAATACCCAGATCGTCCCATCGACAACTGCGGTCGCCACCTGCTGCCGGGCGAGGGGGGCATTGCGAAGGGCGCGCCACTGGGATGCAGGCTGATCCCCCAAGACCTCATCGCATTTTTCGAGCGGCGGCATGCCGTACTTCTGGCCGGCTGTGTCCGCGGCTTCCATTCGCTCTGCGGCCAGCTGGATGGCAGCTTGCTTCTCCTGTTGGTTGCCGGTCGAAGCCGCCGCCTCGGCCGCTGCAAACGCCTCAGCAGCCTCCTTCATTAGAGCAATAAAGCGATCAAGCTCCTCGTTGTCATCTTTGGGTGCCGGTTCCGAACGAGCATTCACGACGAATCCATCCAGCACCTCGGCAAACAGTCGCGGCTCCTGTTCCGGCTCTATCGCTTCGAGCCGCCGATTGACCTCGGCGCAGGCCGCTACGAGTTTTTCGAGAAGGTTGCTCTTGCTTACTGGCTCTACCTGCTCAGGGGTCGGAGTCAGGTTCAAGCTGACTATGACAAGCACCATCCCGAAAAGTGCCAAGATCGTTTGCCGTAAGGGGGAGGAGATAAGGGGAATCTCAACTTTAGCCATCTTGAGGCCGCCGCCGACGATTGCGGCGATTATGCATGCGAGCCCAAGCAGCAGGACCGTCCGTACCACCGCAGCACCTAACTTCCTCTAGCCCGATGGTCCTTCAAAGATCCATCTTCAACGCCGAGATCAGAAAACGCAAGGACGCTCTCCGTCCGCGGATTCTCGGTCGTTGACCGTTTCAGAGCTTCGCGGATGGTCATTCGGGAGCTAACAGTCACCCAAAGGGCTTTCGAACAGTGACGCTAGGGGCTGACTTGTGCCCCTAAGAACCTGTCGCGAAAACCCGTGAAAGGCTCGCGATCCGCGAGCGGCTTCGCCAGAATGACACACAGGTAAGTCGCCGCTTCCCCGGAGGGTTTCCGTCATGGCCTACAACCTCATCGCCTGCGATCGCGATCAGCACTTCCTGTTGCCGCCGTCGATCAACGACTGGCTCGAACAAGACCACCTCGCCCGTTTCATCGTCGATGTCGTCGACGAGATGGACTTGTCTGCCTTCTACGCCCGGCGGCGGGAGGATGGGTGGGGCCGGGCCGCGTTCGACCCCAAGGTGATGATCTGCCTGCTCCTCTACTGCTACAGCGGCGGCGAGAGGAGCTCGCGCAGGATCGAGCGGCGCTGCAAAGAGGACGTGGCGTGCCGGTTCATCACCGCCAACCACACCCCCGATCACTCGACCATCGCCCGCTTCCGTCAGAGCCACGAACAAGAGCTCAACGGTCTGTTCACCGAGGCGCTGCGGCTGTGCGCCAAGGCCGGCCTTGTCATGGTCGGTCTGGTCGCGCTCGACGGCACCAAGGTCGAGGCGAACGCGTCGAGCTGGGTCAACCGCACCGAGGACCAGATCGACAAGGAGGTCGCCAAGATTCTCAGTGAAGCGGCGCAGGCCGACGCGCAAGAGGACCGCGCTTTAGGAAAGGACCGGCGCGGCGACGAGCTCCCCATTGTAGACATAGATCCAGGCTTCGCCAGGCGGCTGCTCGAGCGCGATCCGGCGCCGGAGATAGAGCGAGGCGGCGGGGTT
>JAHWKV010000254.1 GCA_019347725.1 Actinomycetota bacterium | reverse complement strand
GTAACGGTACTCATACCACCAAGGCTTACATGGGTGTGAAGGAGTGCGAGCGAATAGCCGACACCGGCCCGGCATGGGAGTACTCCCGTCGGCTACAGGAGGCCGGGTTCCCCGATGATCTACTCAGACAGCTAACCAAGCTGGAGCGTCGCACGCAAAGAGTCCACAAAGTTGCGCAGTTGAGTTGTAACCCGATTCAGGAGGGGGACGTTTTCGATTGCAACGGTTTCAAGCTACACGCCGTGGCGTTACCCGGTCACACCGATGGCCATATGGGCTTTTTGGAGCCGGACACCCGAGTGCTGTTTGCAGGAGATACCTTGTTGGAGCACGGTCAGAGAAATTGTCTCCTGGAGCCAACTCTTGAGCCCGAAGGGGACTCGCCGGATCGCCGCCGGCACAGCCTCAAGCAGTATCTGGAGACCCTGGACCGGTTGCAGGAGATGGACCTGTCGGTCGTCTATCCCGGGCACGGGCCGGTGATAACCAGACCCGCCGAAACCATCTCTTATATGCGCGAGCACCACGCCAGGCGGCTGGACATGATCGACGGCTGTCTGAGTCCCGGCGGCACTACCGCCTTTGAGGTGTCCAAGGAGCTGTACCTGGGGGCTCAGGCGTACGAGAGGTTCCTGGCCGTATCCGAGGTTATTGCCCACTTGGATGTTCTGGTGAGTCGCGGGCGGGCAACCAGCGCGGTCCGCGACGACGGTGTCGAGTACTTCTGTCGAGCTTAGGGTTTAACGCCTAAGACGTAGCTGAAGGTTTCAGGGAACCGCAACGTGTTCAGGCCGGCATGGCTTTCGCGCATCTCTTCCAGGCCCGCCTTGAGCTGGCGGTCGTCCAGGTTGCTGATAATTGACATGTACCCCGTCTCGACCATGCGGTGATAGTGGTCGGTTGGCACCTCGTGCTGATATACGAGTTGAGATTTCTCGGCCTTGAAGCCCGCGTCTTCCAGCAGCGCCACCATCTCATCCGGGTCGGCAAAGGTGTTGCGCGCATTTTCCAGCGCGGCTTCGAACAGTGGGTACGCTACTGCGGTCGGATCCACATGAACCAGCAGAACCCTTCCCCCAGGCTCCAGGGCTCTATGCAGGTTCGCGAACAGCTCGCGCTTGTGTTCGACGTGGTGGACGGCTTCCTTCATCAAGACCTTCGTGAATCTCGGAGCTGCTTTTGAGTACTCCACTGCGTCGGCGCATACGGTTTCAACCGGGGCTTGCTTGGGCACGTGTTCCAGCATCTGTGGAAAAGGATCGACCAGAGTTATGGGCTTTTCCAGGGCGACCCGGTCCAGAATGGCTAGAGAGTACATACCGGTTCCGCCGCCCAGGTCCAATAGCCTGTCCCGGGGCTCGAGTCTCAGTAGCTCAACTATCCTGTCGGTCAGCTTTCCGACGAAGTCCGGTGACCAGTAGAGGAATTCATCGTACTTATCGGCGAGATTTTCGTAGTGACTCTTGATCGCCTCGTTATCGATCACGTTACCGGACTACCTCCGCATGGTCGGGTCCGCGCGCGGGTCATACAAAAATCCCTCACCCACACACTTATCGCAGCTTACCAGCGGGCCTATGGGGGTCAGCCTGGATCTACGCAACCAGGCTGACGGTGTCCCGGATTATCAAGCTCATCTCGTCCACCGGAACCACGTAGGCTGCGGGCGCGGTTGCATTGACGCTGATTTCAGCTTCCACAGCGACGGCCGCTTCGTTGCGACCATCGTCGAGAGTTATCCCGAACCATTGTAGTCCTTCGCATATTCGTTTTCGGATGATGGGCTGGTTCTCACCGATTCCGCCGCCGAACACCAAGGCATCGGCTCCTCCGAGCGCAGCCAGATAGGCGCCGACGTACTTACAGGCGCGGTAGCAAAACGCGTCGATCGCTAAAGCGGCGCGGTCGTCACCATTGGCCTCTGCATCTAATAGCTGCCGCACGTCATTTGACCGGCCGGACAGACCCAATAACCCGCTACGATGGTTGAGCAGCCGATCCACCTCGTCGAGACTTGACCGCTCTTTGCGGGCTATCATTGCCGGCACGGCTGGATCCAGGTCCCCGCACCGGGTGCCCATAATCAGGCCCTCGAGCGGGGTGGCGCCCATCGAGGTGTCGATCGAGCGGCCCCCTGCGACCGCCGCCATCGAGCATCCGTTGCCGAGCTGAAGTGTGATCAGCTTCGTCTGGTCCACCCGCGCAGGCATTAGCTCTGCCGCCCGCTCGGTCATCCAGCGGTGCGCCAACCCGTGGAAACCGTAGCGGCGGATTTGGTGGGCATCGGCCAGTTCAACGGGCAGAGCGTAGCGCCGCGCGTGCTCTGGCAGCGCTAGGTGAAAGGACGTATCGAAGCTCGCCGACATGGGTATTCGCCGGCCGAGTCGCCTGCGTGTGGCCCGGATGGCCGCCAGTGCGGGGGGGTTATGCAGGGGCGCCAGCGGTGCTGATTCAGAGATTGCCTTCTCGATCCGCCCGTCTATCAGCAGTGGTCCGGCCAGATCGCCGCCGTGTACTATTCGGTGGCCAACGGCGTCAATGGAGTAACCGCCGTCCACGGAGCCGAGCCAATCGAGCACCCGCTCCAAGCCATCGGCATGGTCCGCTACCTCCACCGGGCGGTCGACGGAAGTGTTGCCTGCAGAAAAGAATACGGCTCGCCCCGACCGGCCTACGGTCTCCACTGTCCCGCTTGCCAGCATCATCTCGCGGTCATCGCCGCCGGGCGCCGGAACCCGAACAAGTCGAAACTTGATCGTAGAACTCCCGCAGTTAACGGCCAGGACGTCGATCATCTTCAAACAGATACTAAGTGGTTGCTCTCAGCAGTGCGGTGCGTGGGCTACGCTCCGGGTGTGGTTGTGCGCCGTACAAAATAGGCCGCGGCCTCGGCCCGCCGGGTCACGCCCAGCTTGGTGAGAATGTTCCCGACGTGGACGCCGGCAGTGCTCTCGGCCATGTACAGGCGTTCGCCGATCTGCCGGTTGCTGCGGCCCTCCGCCAGCAGGGCGAGGACCTCTCGCTCGCG
>JAHWKV010000253.1 GCA_019347725.1 Actinomycetota bacterium | reverse complement strand
CCTGATCGAGTCGGTCCAGGCCGACCTCGAGCAGGGCATGAGCCTGCACGACGCCCTGGCGAGGTATCCCGAGACGTTCAGCAGCATGCACCTGGAGATCATCCGGGCGGGGGAGACGACGGGGAACCTGGCCGTGATCCTGGGCGAGCTCAACGCCCACACGGAGGCCATGAAGCGCATCCGCAGCCGGATCATCGAGGCCGTGGCCTACCCGGCGGTGATCGCCGCGGTGATCTTCGTCGTCGTCGAAGGCGCACTCATCTTTATCCTCATCAAATACCGGCAATCCAATTCCAAGGGCGATCCTAAGCAGCTGCACGGCCATACCCGCCTGGAGCTGCTGTGGACGGCGATCCCCGCGGTGATCTTAACGGGCATCGCCTTCATGACCGTGCCCGTGATCTTCCAGCAGGCCCAGGAGGCCGAGGGCGCCCTGCAGGTGGAGATCGTAGGTAGCCAGTGGTGGTGGGCGGTCAACTACGACAACGGTGTGGTCGCCGCCAACGAGCTGCACATTCCGGTGGACCGGCCGGTGTTCTTGTCGCTCAAGTCCGAGGACGTTATCCACAGCTTCTGGGTACCCAAGCTGGCCGGTAAGACCGACGTGGTGCCCGGGCGGGTGAACACCATGACCGTCGAGGCATCCGAGCCGGGCGAGTACATGGGTCAGTGCGCCGAGTACTGCGGTCTCTCCCACGCCAACATGCGTTTCACGGTCGTCGCTTATGAGCAGGACGACTACGAGCAGTGGGTTTCCGATCAGCAGAAACCGGCCGAAGAAGATCCTGCAGTCGCCGAGGGACGAGAGCTTTTCCACACTGAGGAGTTTGCCGGCGGGCAGATGTGCGCCAGCTGCCACGCCATCGAAGGAACCGACGCCGCCGGCGTCGTGGGACCGAACCTCACCCACCTCGCCAGCCGGGACCGGTTTGCCGGATCTATGTTTGAGCTGAACGAAGAGAACTTGCGAGCATGGCTGGAGGATCCGCCGGCCCAAAAGCCCGGATCCCAGATGCCCGATCTCGAGCTTACCGATGACCAGATCAGCGCTCTGGTCGAGTATCTTTTGAGCCTGAACTGATGGGAGAGCAGCGATGACGTCCGTAACACCGACCCCGACCACTCCCCGGTTCCTGCGCCGTCCAAGCGCCAAGACCGGGATCTGGAGCTGGGTGACGACCGTCGACCACAAGCGAATCGGCGTTATGTACGGCTACACCGCCTTCGCGTTCTTTATCTTGGGCGGGTTGGAGGCACTGCTTATCCGTTTGCAGCTGGCCACGGCCGACGGTGAGGTGCTAAGCGCCGACCTCTACAACCAGATGTTCTCCACCCACGGCATCACGATGATCTTCCTCGTGGTAATGCCTATGGGCGCCGCGTTTTTCAACTATCTGATCCCGTTGATGATCGGGGCCAGAGACGTGGCCTTCCCGCGTTTGAACGCACTGAGCTACTGGGTGTTTCTGTCCGGTGGTTTGTTTCTCTATGCCAGCTGGTTCTTCGGCGGAGCGCCGGACGGAGGTTGGTTCGCGTTCGCGCCTTTGACCACGGGAGAAGGGTTCCTGCCCGGCGGCAACCGCTTGGACTTCTACGCCCTGGGCCTGCAGATATTGGGTGTGTCCTCCATCGTGGCCTCGGCCAACTTCATAGTGACCATCCTCAACATGCGGGCGCCGGGAATGAAGCTGCTGAAGATGCCGGTGTTCATCTGGATGGCGCTGATAGTCAACTTTTTGTTGCTGTTCGCCATGCCGATCATCGCCGTGGCGCTGTTCATGATGACCTTCGACCGCAGCTTCGGCACCATGTTCTTCGACGCCTCCGGAGGCGGTGACCCGATCCTCTGGCAGCACCTGTTCTGGCTGTTTGGGCACCCTGAGGTCTACATTCTGATTCTGCCGGCCATGGGTATAGTCAGCGAGATCCTGCCGACCTTCTCCCGCAAGCCGCTTTTCGGTTACAGCTTCGTGGTCTTCTCCGGCGCCGCCATCGGATTCATGGGGTGGGGCGTTTGGGCGCATCACATGTTCACCGTCGGCCTAGGCCCGGCAGCCAACGCCGCTTTTGCGGTCTCCACCATGTTCATCGCCGTGCCCACCGGCGTGAAGATCTTCAACTGGATGGCCACAATGGCCGGCGGACGGCTCAATTTCAGGACACCGATGCTGTTTGCCATCGGGTTCATAGCCATGTTCATCATCGGCGGTCTGTCCGGTGTTACGCACTCAATAGTTCCGCACGACGCTCAGCAGCAGGACACCTACTACATCGTGGCGCACTTCCACTACGTGCTGTTCGGAGGCGCCATCCTGGGACTGTTCGGCGGCCTGTACTACTGGTTCCCCAAGCTCTACGGGAAAATGTACAACGAGACCCTGGGCAAGGTTCATTTCTGGATGATGATGATCGGGTTCAACCTTACCTTCGGCCCGTTTCACATACTCGGCCTCAAGGGCATGCCCCGGCGGTACTACACCTACCAGGAAGGCCTGGGCTGGGGGATGTGGAACATGGTCGCCACGATCGGCGCTTTCATAATCGCCCTGTCCACTCTGGTCTTCATGTACAACTGGATGAAG
The DNA here is from genome assembly GCA_019347725.1 of Actinomycetota bacterium. GTDB lineage: Bacteria > Actinomycetota > CADDZG01 > JAHWKV01 > JAHWKV01 > JAHWKV01. Next base: position 452 of record JAHWKV010000253.1, on the reverse strand, counting down.
AGCAAGCGCTCCGGTGCCAAGGCGATCGAGGACCCGTGGGACGGGCGCACTCTGGAGTGGACCATCCCCTCCCCGCCGCCCGAGTACAACTACGCTCAGGTACCGCAGGTCGAGGAGCGGGACGATTTCTGGCACCGCAAGTACAAGGAAGACAAGAAGGGCCGGCCCGTGCCGGTGCCCACGGGAGGCGCCGACGCTGAAGCCTCCGAGGATGCCGATGTGCAGGATCCGCAGGCGGAGGAAGGTCACGAGGAGGAAGGTCACGGGATTCACCTGCCGTCTCCGTCCTACTGTCCTTTGATCGCCGCCGCCGGAATGCCGATGATGGCCGCAGCGGTGATCATGGCGTCCTGGTTGGTCGGGATACTCGGAGCGGTCGTGTGCTTGGCGGGCTTCTACGGGTGGGTGCTGGAACCGGCGACGGCAGGAGAGGATCACTGATGGCCGATGCA
>JAHWKV010000252.1 GCA_019347725.1 Actinomycetota bacterium | reverse complement strand
CACCAAGGCGCACGGAGGGGAGTTCAAAGCCGTATACGCCTATCCGGCCGAGGACTACGAGTGGTGGGGCCGGCAGCTCGGCGAGAACCTCGAGCCCGGACGGTTTGGAGAGAACCTCACCACAGCCGGGCTGTCGGCAACCGGTGCGGTGATCGGCGAGCGCTGGCGGGTCGGCAGCGCGGTCTTGGAGGTAACCCAGCCACGGGAACCGTGCTGGAAGCTCGGAGTGCGCATGGAAGATGCGGATTTCCCTCGACGCTTTCGTGAAGCGGGCCGGCCGGGCGCTTATTTCTCGGTCCACACCGCCGGGACGGTCACCGCCGGGGACGCCATAGAGATAGTCCACATCCCGCCCCACCCCATCACCATTGCGCTGATCAACCGGCTAAACGCCACCGACCGAGAGCTGAGCAAGCGGCTCCAGCTGCTATGCCGGCAGAATCTGAGCCCGGCCGAGTGGAAGGAGTTGCTGGCATCCGCTATCAGATGACGCCCGACAGCGTCCGATTGCGGGCCCGGCGCCGGATCGTGGCCCTGGCCACCAGCTCGCTGTTTCTGCTGGCCACTACCGCCTCCGCCATCGCACAGCCGTCGCCGTCGCCGTCGCCGGACGATCCTGCGGCCGACCTGACCGTTGATTATCCGGCCGGCAACGCCCGCGCCTTCGTCGACGGGGAGCAAAACGTGTGGTCGCTCCACATGTCGCAGAGCTTCAGCCCCAAGGCCCCTACGAGACCGATTCGGTGGAGTCGTCCATGGACCTGGAGCTCACCGAGTCGGTGGCTGTGCTGGGGGACGGGACGGTCGAGCTGACCTTGGAGGTGAGCGATGCAGAGGCATTCGGCTTCCAGGCGGAGATTGAGCAGGCCGAGGCGCTCGGGCGGCGCATCACATTGACCTACGACGAAGAAGGGCTGGTCCTACCCGACCCGGAACAGGCCTTTGCCTTCTTCGGCACTCCCGACGCCCTGCATATGGCCGATGTTGCTCTCAAAGGGCACCTCATCCAGCCGGTGCTGCCCGCAAGCGAGTATCACGAGGGTCAACAGATCAACAGCGAAGCGGTCCTACCGGCTGGTTGGTCCAGATACGCCCACCGGCTCGAGGCAACAACAACCATAGGCGACTCAAAGCAGCGGCAGGGTGTCGAGGTGGTGAATATGGCCTCAACGCAAAGTGCCGACACCGAGCTACTTTTGCCCTCCCTGGACAACCCCGTGGACACGATCCAGGGCGGCGAAGCCGATCTCAATGAGTTCTTCCTGGCCACCATGTTAAAAGTTCTGGTTCCGCCGGGCACCGATCCATACTCCCTGTTGCCCGACTTCCCCATCCAGGTCGGTGACGCCCATCTACACGACCACGCCCAGCGCAAGCGCCGGGCCCCAAGACCAAGACGCCCCAGGCGGGCGGGACCAACCTTCCTAGCCTGCGCAGCGCTGCTTGCGTTGAGCGCCTGCGCATCTCACCCCCAGTTCGCCGGGGCAGCAACCTCAATACGCCTGAACGGCCCGATCCAGTTTCAACACCAGTCGGCGTTGCACCAGAGCAGCGGAATCCTGGTTCACTCAGGGATCAAGGCCTCGGCGGAGCTTGCCGGCACCACTATCCAGCCCAACGAGGAAACTCGGGAAGATCTGGGTGAGCAAATATGGGCCCTTACCGGCGTGGACCTCACGCTGGAGGCAAGCTGGACCGTCGAGCAGATCCTAACCAGCGAGCTGCCGGCCGACTCGAAGGAGCAAGAGGCAGCCTCCAACTGGGCGTTCCCCAACTGGGCGGTCCCCGCCGGGGTAAGCCTGCTGGCTGCCCTGGGAATTGGTTTGCTGGTGCGCCGGGCGAAAAACAAGCCGCCGGCCGCCGCTACAGACGACTGACGCAGGCAGCTAGCTGGTGGCCTTTATGGGGGCGTAGGCGAGCATCAGCCGCTTCTCGCCGGTATCGCTGAAAAAGATACTCGCCTCGGCCTTCTCACCCTGGCCCGACAGTGAGGTGATCACACCGGTGCCCCACCTGGTGTGGGTCACCTCTTGGCCGATCTTCCAGCCTGCGGTAGCCCGGTCCATGTTCGGATAGCGCGGCGGAGTCCCCGCTGCTGCCTGCCGCCTGCCGTAGGAGGGCGCAGCCCTGCCCTGGGCAGACCGGCGCAGCGGCTGCCCCACGTTGTTGACCAGCTCGGCGGGGATCTCCTTCAAAAACCGCGAAGGGGGGTTGTAATTGACGCCTCCCCACAGCGACCGGCTCCACGAGTGGGTCAAATACAGGCGCTGCTCCGCTCGGGTAATCCCCACATAGGCCAGCCGCCGCTCCTCCTCCAGCTCGTCCGGCTCGGTCAACGACCGCAGATGCGGGAACACGCCGTCTTCAAAACCGGCGATAAACACGATCGGAAACTCCAGGCCCTTGGCGTTGTGCAGCGTCATCAAAGTCACCACAGAGGACTCGTCGTCGTAGGAGTCCTGCTCGCTTACCAAAGAGATCTGGCCCAGGAAGTCCTCGAGGCTGCCGCCCTCGCGCTCGTCGAACTCGGTGGCCACCCCCGCCAGCTCCTTGAGGTTCTCCACCCGGCCCAGGGCTTCTATGGAGCGCTCGGACTCCAGCTCAGCCATGTAGGCCGTGCGCTCCCACACCAGCTGGATGAGGTCCCGAACCCCCGAATGTTCCCGCCGGTACTCCTGCAGCTGAGTCATCATCGACGCGAAGCCCTGCAGGGCGCCCACCGCCCGCTTGGGCAGAGCCGGCAGATGCTCGGCCGATTGAACTGCTTCGTACAAGCTCATGTCGCTCACCGCCGCAAACCCGGCCAGGTCGGCGACGGTCTTATCCCCGATCCCGCGCCGGGGGGTGTTGATGATGCGGCGCAGGCTCACCGTGTCCGACGGGTTGGCCAGCACCCGCAGGTACGCCAGCAGGTCCTTGATCTCGCGCCGGTCGTAGAAGCGCTGCCCGCCGACGATCCGGTAGGGGATGCCGAACCGGCTGAAGATCTCTTCAATTACCCGGGATTGGGCGTTGGTCCGGTAGAACACCGCGGTGA
>JAHWKV010000251.1 GCA_019347725.1 Actinomycetota bacterium | reverse complement strand
GTAGATAACGCAGTATCCCGTTGGCGACCGCCTGAGCCTCCAGATCTATTACGTCCTGGCGCCGGAGCAGCTCCTCCTCGGAGGCGTTGGAGATAAAAGAAAGCTCCGCCAAAACCGAGGGAACGCCGGCCTCAGCGGTAAGCCTCAACAACCCGTAGTAGTCGGTACCCCGAGAATTGAGCCGCCACTTGGCGCCGGCATCGGTGTCGCCCACCCACTCCGCGGACAGACCGTCGAGCAGGCCGATGGTTTCCTCGTATACCAAACCGGCGAGCCGCTTGGAGTCCGAGGAGCGGTACTGGTAATAGGTCTCCGTTCCCGGGCGGTCCATCGGTCCGTCGGGGTCGGCGTTGTGGTGCACCGAAACAAAGATGTCGGGATCCGCAACCTCAGCCATACCGGCTCGGAAAGAAAGAGCGGCGCGGTAATCCTGTTCCCTGGTGAGCACGGTAGGAGCCCCCTGAAGGTTCAGCAGCTCTGCTGCACGCGAAGCCACCAGTAGATTGACGTCCTTCTCCAACAGGCCGCCTGGGCCGACCGCTCCCGTCTCATCGCCCCCGTGCCCCGGGTCCAGCACGACTTGGGCAGGAGCCAGCCGGACGGCTTCGCTCAGCTGCACCCACCGGGTGAGAGCGCACGGCGTAGTTACCCGTGCCCACTCACCGTCAACCTGTTCGAAGGCGACGAGCACCCCGGCGCGCAGCCGTCCAACGGGCTCCATCCCCGGGCCGTCGGTCAAAACTGCACCGGCCGGTCCGATCCGCAGCACGCCCGATTCGGCTCCGTCGAATCCCACTTCCTCGCCGATAACCGTAGGCTGCGGCGAAGGTGACGGGGTTACCGACGGTGACGGCTGCAGACCTGGCGTAGCAGTCGCCGAGCCCGCAGGGGTGGCAGGGTTGGCGGAACGGTCACCCTCACCTCCATCGGCGCAGGAAGTGCCCAACAACGCGAGGGCCATCAGCGCTGCTACAAAGTGCCTCATGATCTAACCTTAAACTCTGCTCTACAAAAACCTGACACCGATCCTGGCCACTGTCTTTTTGACCGCGTGCTCCTTGGGTCAGCCGCGCTCGGATGAGCCGTCACCTTCACCGCCGGCTCCATCGCTGCAGCCTTCACGCGCGGAACCCACAGTCGCGGCTGCTAGTCCAGCCCAACCGACGCCGGCGTTCTCAACAGCCGTCACCGAGGCAACGCCCGCCATGCTCCAGCACTCCTGGCGGCCCGGCTGCCCGGTGGAACCTGAGGATTTGAAAGTCGTCACGCTGAGCCACTGGGACTTCGCCGCACGCGTCGTGACCGGGTCATTGGTAGTGCACACGGACCAGGTACAATCGGTCGTTGAGGTCATGCGCCGGCTGTTTGACTTGGGTTTTCCCATCCACCGCATGACCCCGATCGACGAGTTCGAGGGCGATGATCGCGCCTCTATGGCCGCCAATAACACGTCAGCGTTCAACTGCCGCGCGGTTACCTCCCAGCCGGGTGTCTGGTCCCAACATGCGTTCGGCACCGCTATCGATATCAACCCGGTGCAAAACCCCTACATACCTGCGTCTGGACCCGTTGAGCCCGCCGAGGGCGCTGCCTTCGTAGACCGCTCCGTGGATAAACCGGGGATGATCCGGCGTGATGACGAGGCGGTTCGGGTCTTTGCCGGCATCGGGTGGGAATGGGGCGGCAATTGGTCCGGCTCCAAGGACTATCAGCACTTCTCTCTCACTGGAAGATAGGAAAGTATCGTGACATCGAGTCCGGTAGTCTCACCTCAAGCACATGAGTCTTGCCGGCGATGGCCGGGTCGATAAGAGGGCGAAAATCAAGCGATGGACCCACAGCAGAGCAACCTCCGGCCAGGTTCTCCCGAAGCCGTAACATCGGGAGCCCACGACTTCCCGCGTCACCCGATTCTGCTCATCGAAGACGATCCCGGTGACGCGGCGCTCGTTAAGGAGCTTCTGTCGGACTCTTTTGACGAGTTCCCGATCACTTGGGCCAAAAGTATTGCCGAGGCGAAAGAGATGGTCACGGCCGCGACTATGTGCTGTCTGGTGGACCTCGGTCTTCCCGACGCGCAAGGCCTCGATGCCGTCAGAGCCGCGGTAGAGCTGGCCCCCCAGGCTGCCGTAATCGTCCTCACCGGCATGGTGGACTGGGCCAAGGGCACCGAAGCGGTAGCCAACGGCGCCCACAACTACCTCATCAAGGGGGCCGTGGACGAGGTCCATCTTGCCTGGTCGATACGGTTCGCCATCGAGCGCAAAAGGGCCGAGAAGGCCAACGAGCGCCGCCACGAAGCAGAGTTTAGAAGAGCTGAGACGGTGCGACTGGAACGCGGGCTCCTACCCAATCTTTTGGTAAAGGACCGTGCGTTGGGTCTTGTTACCCGCTACCGGCCGGGCGGGGACCGGCCCATAATCGGCGGCGACTTCCTGGATGCGATTGAGCTGGATGACGGTACCGTGCGGTTGATCCTGGGCGACGTATCCGGTCACGGGCCCGATCAGGCCGCGGTGGGTGTCGGGCTACGCATCGCCTGGCGGACCCTGGTGCTGGCCGGTCACCCGGAGGAAAGCACCCTTAGCACTTTGGATAAAATCCTCAGGGCCGAGCGTCCCAACGACTCCATGTTCGCGACGGCATGCGAACTGACGATCGACCCCGACCGCGCCCGGGGCCGTTTCCGAGTGGCCGGACACCCCAACCCGATTTCCCTGTTGCCCGAGCCGACTGCGCTGGCCGTGCCGGAATCGGGTCCGCCGCTGGGAGTGGTCGACGGCTCTCCCGATTGGGACGCCTGCCCGGTGAGACTGGGCGTTCCCTGGGCTCTTCTGCTGATTACCGACGGTTTGCTGGAGGGGCGCCCCGGAGACCGCGAGCACTCGCTGGGGCACTCCGGACTGGTCGAGCTCGCCGCCAAACTATGGCCTAGCTGCGACAGTCCCGGCCAATTTACAGACGATCTCATCCAGCAAGCCGAAGCCAATCAAGGGGGCACGCTGCCCGACGATGTGACTTTGCTGCTTATGTTCAGCCGAGGGCC
>JAHWKV010000250.1 GCA_019347725.1 Actinomycetota bacterium | reverse complement strand
GGGAAAGCCCCTTGATCCGCTGCGCTGCCCAGTCGGCCGATATCTTGTCGCACGGAATACCCCAGACCTTTTCTGTGTAGGTCTTGAAGAACATGCGGTACAGCTTCTTGCCGAACCGGTTGGTAACCCAATCCTCAAGAGATCTTTCCGGCTTGATGGGGAACACTTTGGCCTTGCCGTAGCTCAGCATGCACAGGGTGGTTTGGAAGACGCCGAGTTTGGTCAGCGCGTCCATGGGCTTGAGGGGGTAGGCGAAAAATTTGTTGCGGTAGTAAATCCGGCTCAGCCGCTCCACCGTCAGCCATGCCTCCGGCTCGAGAATCTCGTGCCACAGCTTGGTCACCTCGTCGGCCTTCGTAAAGAAGCGGTGACCCCCGATATCGAAACGAAACCCGTTGTATGAGGCGGTTCGAGCGATACCCCCGACCTTTTCGGGATCGGCCTCCAGAACCTCGACTTCCACGCCGTGGTGAGCCAGCTCCCATGCCGCGGTCAGCCCGGCCGGGCCCGCGCCCATGACGACTACACGGCTTGCTTCCATGCTGTTCGAGCCTTCAGTCTTTTGATCTTCTTCTATAGCCATAGGTCGATTGTCGCATTGGTAGGGGTAGGAAATGATTTTTAGCCGTCGGCGGTTCGATGTGCGGGGCCGAAATAGACTTACTCGGTGAAGATATATTTCCTGTTGATGCTCGCTTACGCCTCGATGATCACGCTGTGGGCGGTCAGCACCCCACCGGGTACGCCCCCCGATGAGTACGCACATTACCTGCGAGCGATCGGCGCCGGCCGGGGTGAGTTGGTGCTCGACGAAAAACCCAAACCACTCGTGGGTAAGGCTGCCGAGCAAACGCATCTGCGGTGGCAGCGCCGCCAATCTCGCCTTGTCGAAACGGAGGCGTCGTTGTCTCCCGAGCTATTCAAATGCAACCGCATTTCGCGGCCGCATTGGGACTGCCCCCAAACGGCACCGCCCCCCGAGAGGACTGAGACCCTAATAACGTGGGTGGGAACCTACCCTCCCTACCCCTATGTCCTACCGGGACTGGCTATGGTCGCTGCGGAGGCCACCGGGACGGTTGATGAGGCGGCGGAAGCCCTTGTCGTGGGAAGACTGGCGTCTACGGCTATGGTTCTATTGCTCATTGCGGCGGCGATCTTTCTTCTGTACGACCGCCGGGTCTCGTGGCTAAGTATGTTGGGGCTGGTCGCAGCCGTAACCCCAATGGTCGTTTTCGTTGGGGCAAGCCTTTCGTCGAGCGGACCGGAGATCGCGGCAGGCCTGGCATTCTTGGCCGGACTTCTGAGGCTGACCCGATTGGGGAGTTCCGACGAGGTTCGCAATAGTTGGCTGGTTTGGTTGGTCACCGGTTTCAGTGCTGCGGTGTTGATGCTCAGCCGGGATCTGGGCATTGCCTGGGCGGCCCTGCATGTTGGGGTGGTCGCCATACTGATGGGGCTCCGGCCGTTGCTCACAGTCGTGCGGCAGGGAGGCTATCGGGCCTGGACCGGGATAGCTGTAGGTGCGAGCGGTCTGGTGGCCGGGGGCTTCTGGCAGTTGGCGCATCAAGTCCGGCCGGGTGTAGACGTGAATGAGGCCGTACGGAACTTTCAGCCGGCGCTGTCCATAACCAAGGAGATCGCTCGCCAGCAGGTCGGGGTGTTCGGGCACTTGGAGATCGTTATGGCGCCAGGCGCCTACGTTGCTTGGGGGACTATTCTGGTGCTGCTCGGGGTAGCCGCCCTGGTGGTCGGAAGCCTCAGAGAGCGCATGACATTGCTTTTATCTCTTGTCGTGGCGTGGCTGGCTCCCATTGGACTCGAGGTTGCGCAGGCCCAAGTGGGATTCGGTGCGCAGGGTCGACACGTGCTGCCGTTTACGGTCGCCGTACCGTTGCTGGCAGGTGAAATTCTCACTCGCCACGCTGACCGTTTACGGTGGCTGAGAAGGCTGCGGCCCACGTTGTGGGTAACTGCTGTGGCAGCCACGACTCTGGGATACGCATGGTACTGGAACGCTAAGCGGGTACTGCTGGGCATGGATGGCCGCGACCCGTTTTGGGAGTACGTACCCGGTACGCCGATCATCGATTGGCAGATTCTTGCTTTGATTATGGCTTCGGCGGTGTTCTCCATGATGGCATTTGGTTTCGTTGCCTCCCGCACCACCGAGGCCCCGGATATGTTGCCTACCCCTGGAAAGTCTAGTTAGCGCCCAATAATCGCGGGCACGGCCGTCACGATCCGCTTGTCGCCGAGGGTTTGGACTGCCCGGCGGCTGATGCGGTTACCGGATTATCGGTGGTGTTGCGTAGGGTTCGGCGCTGTCGACCGGTTCTGTGGTGGGAGCCTCCGGTTCTGTGGTGGGAGCCTCCGGTTCTGTGGTGGGAGTCTCCGGCGATGGACCGTCGACGCTCGGGTCCAGGTCGGAGAGGGACTCGCCGGTGTGTTCGGCGACCTGCGTGAGATAGGCCCTGGTTATCTCCTGGGCGGTTCCTGTGGCCTGCACCTCGCCGTGTTCCAACCAGGCTCCGGAGTCGCACAGATCTTTGATCATCTCCATGGCGTGGGAAACCACGACGATGGTGCACCCGGATCCTTTCAACTCTTTAAATTTTGCGGCACACTTCTGCTGAAACTCAGCATCCCCGACCGCGAGAACCTCGTCCACCAGCAAGATGTCGGGCGACACGTTAATGGCGATAGCGAACCCCAGCCGAACGTACATGCCGGAGGAGTAATTCTTCACCGGGGTATCGATAAACCGCTCTATCCCCGAAAAATCGACGATCTCATCGAACTTGCGGCTAAGTTCCTTGGGGTTGATTCCGAGAATCGCGCCGTTTAGGTACACGTTTTCTCGCCCGGACAGCTCCGGGTGGATACCCGCGCTCACTTCGATCAACGCTCCTACCCGACCGGCGACCTCGACCGATCCCGCGTACGGGTACATCACGCGAGTCAGGATCTTCAACAGAGTCGACTTGCCTGATCCATTGGCGCCGACCAGGCCGATGGATTCCCCGGGTTCGACGCGGAAGTCGATGTCTC
>JAHWKV010000024.1 GCA_019347725.1 Actinomycetota bacterium | reverse complement strand
GACGACGCGAGAGTCCGTCGGCTGCCACCCGTCGAGCCGCCACACGGCCGACGGGAGTGGGCGTGCGAGCCGATCTGCCAGGGTGAGAACTTCGGGAATCTCGGCGGGCGGGCGCTCTTCGGCGTCGACCGTCCGCTGCGCCGCCCTGCGGATCCGCAGCTTCAGCTTCTCCTGCTCGACGGCGGCGCTGGAGGGGTCGACCGCGCTCGTCGGTGCCTGCCCGCTGGCCGGTGCGTCGATGAGCTGGGTGACCCAGTTTAGAGCTTGCGAGCGAGGGGGAATGGTCTTGATCAGCTCGCCACTTCTAAACCGGCTTCGGAGTTCGGCTTCCAGATCCAGCGAATCCTCACCGAGCATGACTGCGCAAACCCCCCGCCGAGACCAGGCGGTCAGAACCTTGCCGAGCGATGTGAGGCCAAGACTATAGTGGATGGTTTCATCAACAGTTGAGCGGACCATTTGTTGCTCCCTTGCCGAAGGCCAGGCCATGAAGTTACGCCAATACGGCCGACTATGCACGACCCGGCCTTGTTGGAGCTTGTTCATGAAGAGCGCAACGCAAAAGAGCCGCCCGCGCGGGCGGCTCTTTTGGTGACCGGTCGCCATGGCGTGCGTCCGGTCTCCTCCGGATGTTTACGGTCCCGGTAGGTCCGTAGTCGGAGAGGAGAAAACAAGTTAACCGCAATGTAAGGGAACCGTCAAATAAAGCTTAGATACACCTTAAGAAAGTTCCGCGACGCTACGCGCTACATCTAAGAATACGCGAGGCTAGGTTGCCACAAATTTCGGACCCGTATGGCGTAGACGGCGGCGAGCCTGGTCCAGGTCCTCGGGAGGATTGGCGGCGTAGGTCTCCGTGGACCAGGGGTGCCAGCCAATCGCGCCGTAGTGACGGCGCACGAAGGACTTTAGCTCTCCACGATGCTTTCCGCAGGCGTACAGGGTGCGACCGTAGATGCCGTTACCGTGCCATACCAGCCACTTTTCGGGATAGCAGTCCACGTACTGACCAAAACGAGCATGGAGCAACTGCCGTTCGATGCTTCCCTGGGTCAGTTCATCGGGCGTAGTCCCGCAAACTTCACACGTGAAGACCAAACGGAAGCTCATTCAAAAAAGATAGACCTGTGAGAAGCGTGCGCCAGAGGTTTTGTAAGAGCGGTGTCGTTTGGGGTCAAGTCGCACAATTCCTAAGGGTTGGATACGCTGACCCTTATGTCCATTCCCGTTTCCCTCGGCGACCTGCCCGAGCAGGTCAGACGCTTTGGAACCGACGCGTTCTTGCTGACCGTGGGATCCGACTTGGCGCCCCGGGCTACCGCAGTGCGGTTGCGATGGGAGGGGCTGCTACTCCTAGCCGGTGCCGGCCGTCATGCGGCAGCCAACGTCGAGGTCAACGACCTGGTGGCGCTGCTATGGCCGACCGAAGCGGATACCGGCCACGCCTTGGTTGTGGACGGATGGGCCGAGGTGCGGGTTGGCGACGGTACGGAGAATCAAGTTGCAATCCAACCCTCCAGTGCGATCCTGCACCTCACCGCGCGAACCTGGTCTCAGTAGTAGCGGTCGAGGCGCTAGGCGCAGGTCCATGGTTGCCAGCCTCTGTCCCTATACAGCTGGTAGGCGGCCTGCACCTGGACAAGCGCATCCTGGCCGTGTCCGTATCGAGCCCTCTCGTTGGCGCCCATCTGGAACAGCCCCAGGAACTGGCCGCTTTGGGCGTCGGTCCTGAGTTCCGACTCGCACCGGGCGACCTGGACGGCTTTCTCTCCGGCTTCTTTGAAAACGTCCCGAATGAGTTCCTCGGTCGTGGCCGGGTTCAGATCGACCGGGGTGGCCGTCTGTCCGGCCGGCGGCGCATATTCCGTCTCTGTCGGGGACTCGGTGACAGCCTCGGGTTCGGAGGTTGCTTCCGGGCTAGTCGATACTCTCTCGGCGCCCTCGGTCGATGCGTCCTCGTTCGTATCAAAACGCCCGGTTTCGTCCTTGGGCGAGCCGGTTTCCAGGCCGTCCCTACCGGCTTTTGCCGGCGAGGCAGGTTTGACCGCGCCGTCTATCGCCGAGGCCGCCTGGCTCTCGGAAAGTTTCGGCGGGCCGTCTTTTTGCGACCTCGAGTCGGTGATGGATTTGGCTGCGGCTGTCGCCTTGGCTTCTGGCGGGTTCGAGGGTTCGTCGGACCCGGGGAATGCGATTAGCGCGATCAAGGCGAACTGGACGAAGCCTGCCGCAGCTCCTAACCAAATGTATTTGCGCGCGAATTCTGGCACAGATTTCCTCTCGGTTTGGGGTGTGCTTTGGGCAGCTAGTTCGAGGGCGGGGCGCTGCTATTCGTGAGCGCCTCATCGCTGGTGCTTAAGACTTGGAGATTCTAATTAGTTTCGTGCCAAATATTCAACCATGCAATCACGGATTCGATCGCCTAGGGGGAGGGTTGTTGAAGTTGTAGAAGGTTGCGATCCCAGACTAGACGGGATGTGATGCGTCCGTAAACTCGCGAAACTCCCCGGTGATCATGTAGGCGCTTTGCTCTGCGATGTCTACGCAGTGATCGGCGACTCGTTCGATCTGCCGCGAGACTACGTGCATCTGCATGCCCCATTCAAGCATCCTGCGGTCGTCGGAGATAGGAAGGATCTCCTCCAGGATTCCGCGGTTTAACCTATCCACGGGGTCATCCATGGTCGGCAGCTGGAGGCATAGGTGGAGGTCGCGCCTGGCGAAGGCATCCATGGAAGCCTCGATCATCCGAAGTGCGATGCCGCCCATCTCGCCGAGGGTGGTTACGACGTTTTCGCTTCGGGGCAACCTCGCGACGGTGAGCCCGAGCTTGGCGATGTTGACCGCTATATCGGCGATCCTCTCGAGGTGCAGCGTGATGTGCAGCAGCGAAGTCAAAAAACGAAGGTCCGACGCTACGGGAGTCTGCCGTACCAGCACGTCGTGAACCCGTTGTTCCAGCTCCAGATAGTACTCATCGACGCGGTCATCCAGACCGATGATCTCCTGGAGCAGCTCGGGGTTGTTGTCCATGATGCCGTCCACCGACATCTCGAACATGGACTGGGCGGCCGCCGCCATGGCGCGGATTTTGACTTTGAGATCATGCAGCTCGCTATCGAACCGCTTTCTGGTGGGTACCGTAGGTTCCGGAATACTTGCCATGTGAGCCGTCACCCCTGTAGGCGCTGCTGAGTCGGTAATACTTAGTGGCAGCCGCGTGCCATCGCCGGCCTTCCACGGGAAAGCTTGCCACACCCTCATCTATATAACAGATACCCAACGGCAGCCCGGTCATGCTCCTACCTGATCTCGGAGGCCAGATACGCGGGGTCGGCGGTGATCATGTAGCGAAGCCTTTCGCCGACGATCACCGTGTGGTCGGCGATTCTTTCCAGGGCTCGGCCCACCAGTACGGCCGTTATGGCGCGCTGTGTGGCGCCGGGCCCCTCCAGCTTTAGAATCTTCTGCATGAGGGTACTGTAGTGGTCGTCCATCACCCGGTTGCGTGTAGCCAACGTGCAGGCCAGATCCAGGTCCTGCTTGGACCACGCGGCTATTGCGGTCTTGAAAAGGCCCTGGGCTACTGCAGCCATTTCGCTCAGGGTATCGAACAGTCCCGGGTCCAACGGCAACATATCGGCCTGCTTGACCACTCGCAGGGATAGGTCGCCGATGCGCTCCAGTTCCTCCAGCAGCCGGATCACCGAGACGATGAAGCGGAGATCCGACGCTACCGGGGCCTGAAGGCGCAGCAGGTCGTAGCAGCGCTCGGTAAGGGAAACGACCATGGCGTCGATGTCGTCGTCGGCGGCGATGGCGGCCTCGGCCACCTCAATGTCGCCGGTGTGAAGGACCGTACGCATCCGATTGAGCGCTTCACCGACCCGTACGGCCATGACCTCTAGCTGCAGTCTGAGCTGATCGAGCTCATCGGAGAAGCCGACTCTTAAGCCCGGTTCGCCGACCGGTCCAGGCTGTTCGGGCACATTGTAGGAGCTTGCCGTCTCGCTCATCCGAAGCGTCCCGTTACATAGTTCTCGGTTCTCTCGTCCTGTGGGTTCGAGAACATGGTTTCCGTGCGGTCGAACTCGACCAGGATACCGGTACGGGTGTCGCTGTGCTCGTTGATCTCCGCCGTGAAGAAGGCGCACATATCGCTCACCCGCGCGGCTTGCTGCATGTTGTGCGTGACTATGACGATCGTGTAGTCGGTCTTGATTTCCTCCATGAGGTCCTCGATGCGGCCGGTGGCGATCGGGTCCAGGGCCGAGCACGGCTCATCCATAAGGATGACCTCAGGATCCACAGCAAGCGCCCGTGCGATGCACAGACGCTGCTGCTGGCCACCTGAAAGGCCCATGGCCGAGTCCTTCAGGCGATCTTTGACCTCGTCCCATAACGCGGCCCGCCGCAAGGACCGTTCGACGATCTCCTCCAGATTCCCTTTTACTCCCGCGACCTTGGGACCGAAAGTGATGTTGTCGTAAATGGACTTCGGGAACGGATTGGGCTTTTGGAAGACCATCCCGATGCGGCGGCGCACCTCAACGGGGTTGACCTGCTCATCGTAAAGGTCGACCCCGTGATAGAGAACCTTACCTTCGACCCGGGCAATGTCCACGAGGTCGTTCATTCGGTTGAGGCAACGCAGCAGAGTGGTTTTGCCGCATCCGGACGGTCCGATGAACGCCGTGATCTGCTGCTGCGGGATGCTCATAGAGACGTTGCGAACCGCTTTGAATGACCCGTAGTAGACGGAGAGATCGTCGAGGCGAAATACCGGCGACGAAGAAGCGGGATCGCCGCCTCGCCTGGCTACCGGACGTGCAACGTTGGCTCGGGAAGCTGGTATGCCGGAGCCGGCAGTCGGCCGTTTGGTTCTCGCCTCTGGCGGCATTCGGTTCATCTCCTCTTCTCGTAGCGGTTGCGGAGCAAGATGGCGGTGGCGTTGGCAACCAGCACCACGGCCAGCAGTACAACGATAGCGGCCGCGGTTGCTGTTTCGAATCCCGGTTGGGGTCGGCCGGTCCAGTTGTATATAACCATTGGCATGGCGGTGAAGCGGCCCTGCAATGAAGCGAGGTTATAGCTGTCGCCCCCCGACAGGAAGCCCGTTGTAGCTCCTACCAGGATAAGGGGAGCCGCCTCGCCCAGGGCCCGGGCCAGGGCAAGGACGGTTCCGGTTAGGATCCCGGGACCGGCGTAGGGAAGCACGTGGCTGCGAATGACCTCCCATCGAGTAGCGCCCACGCCGAAGCCGGCTTCCCGGAGACTGTCCGGTACCGCTCTAATGGCCTCGGCGGAGGTAATGATCACGATCGGGAGCACCAGAATCGCTAAAGTAAGCCCCGCGGAAATTACGGTGCGTCCGTTAGCGTCCGGCCCCGTAAATGAACCTAGAGCCTTTACAAATATGGCGAATCCCAAAAGGCCGTAGACCACCGAAGGAACCCCGGCAAGGTTGCGGATATTCACGTCGATCAAGCGGGTGAGCCGGGTGCTCGGAGCGTACTCTTCCAGGTAAATCGCGGCCCCGATGCCGATCGGGAAGGCTACGAGGATGACGAAAACCGCGATAAAGAAAGTTCCCCGCAAGCCCTGGCCGATGCCGGCGTCGGCGGCGGCGCTGCTGAGGCTGCCGGTGAGAAACTCAATGGGTCTGCTGGTCAGCACGCTCCAGCCCCCGTTTATAACGTCGTACAGGAGCACGGCCAGTAGCGTTACGGTGATCAGCAGCGCCGCAAGCAGGCAAGCGCTAAAAGCGAATCCCTTAGCATCGAACCGCTTGCCTTGCAGACGCTTGCGAACCGCCTCGGGTGCGTATGTGGCCGGTGTGGTGCCGATCATGTTTCGGTCGATCTCCTAGTACCTTTGTCGGACGCGGCGCACGAACCGTCCGGCCGACACATTGAGCAGCAAGGTGATCAAGAACAGCAGCAGGCCGACAAAGAACAGGCTCTGGAATGTAAGGCCAGCCCCCTTTACGGCATCGGTACCGGCCGCCATGGACGCCATTGCTGCGGTCATGGTCTGGCCCGGCTCGAAAACATTCAAGTTGAACAGCGACCCTCCGGTGGCGCCGGCGGCTATAGCCACAACCATCGTTTCGCCGATGGCGCGTGAGATGCCGATGATGAAGGCTGCGACCAAACCGGAAACTGCGGCGGGTATTACCACCTTTGTGGAGGTCGTCACTTTGCGCGCTCCCATGCCGTAGGACGCCTCACGCAGTGCTTGGGGTACCGAGCGCATGGCGTCCTCGGCAATCGACGCCACCAGCGGCGTGGTCAGAATGCCCACGCCGATCCCTGCAGCCATGAGGTTGAACAGGGATGATTCGGGGTTGAGCCGCTGCACTATCTCGGGGGAGATCCAGGTGAGCGCAAAAAAGCCGAGCACAACGCTGGGAATGCCGGCCAGGATCTCGAGGATTGGTTTGAGGGTACGGCGAAGTCTCGGCTTGGCGTACTCGGAAAGGTACACCGCCGCGCCCATACCCAGGGGACCGGCTACGAACATGGCGACTATGGTCACCAAGATGCTGCCTACGAAGATGGTTTTGACGTCGTACATGCCCCTGCGCGGAAACCAACCGTCGGTCCACAAACTTGAGTAGTCCACCTGCGTCACAAACGTCCAGGCCTCGCCCGCCAACGACAGAACGATCAGGGCGCTGATAAGGATCGATGTGGCGGCGGCGGCAAAGAAAACGCGCCGTATGGCGGATTCCTTACGAAAGCGTCCAGGGGCTCCTTTGAGGGATTCAACGCTGAGGACCCCGGATTCGCCGGGTCTAGGGGCCATCAACAACTCCTTCGGGCAAACGCCACGCCTGACTTACCTAGGTGTCCCGGGCACCGGTTTCCCGGGCTTCCCACGCATCTTTGGTCGCTTCCAGCTCACCAGGAGTCAACACCACATAACCCACCTCGGTAACGGATGCGATGCCTTCATCGCTCAGGTAAAAGTCGACGAACTCCGAGAGGGCCTCGTTGTCCTCGACCTTTTCGGCATGGACGTAGATGAACAGAGGTCGGGAGATCGGATAGGAGCCGTCGGCGAGGCTCGAAGGGGTCGCGGCTACGCACGCACCATCTTCGTTGACGATCTCGAAGGCCTTCAGCTGGCTCTTGTTGCTCTTGAAGAAGGCGTACCCCACCCACCCCAATGAGGTATCGGTGCCGGTGACGCCCTGAACGACGACGTTGTCGTCGGCTGAGGCCTGGTAGTCGGGGCGGGTCTGCTCCGGCTGTCCACGCTCGGCGGCAATCTCCTCAATGACGATTTCCACGAAACTGTCGTAGGTTCCGGACTCTTCCCCCGGTCCGGTTACATCCAGCGCAACGTCCGGGAACGGCGCCGCATGGGTCTCGCCCAATTCTGCGGCCAGGGAGTTGGCGTCGGACCACCGGTCGAAGCGCCGCGACTCTGGGCCCACGACCGAGTAGAGATCGGCGAAGCTAAGGCACTCGCCGATTGCGTTGTTGTTCGGTGAGGTCAGAACCGCGATGCCGTCGATGGCTATTTTCAGCTCGATGAACTGGATGTCGTTATCCTCGCAATCGGCGATCTCCGCAGGCCGGATCGGCCGGGAAGCGTTCGAGATGTGGATCTCTCCGTCGCAGAAAAGCTCGAACCCATCACCGGTTCCGGGTCCGTCGACGGATATATCGACGACCGGGTGTCTCTCGTGGAACTTCTCCGCCACCGCAATGGAGATGGGCTCTACGGTGGATGAACCAGAGATCACGATGGAGCCGGCGAGGCCGCCGGCGCCCCCCGGGGAGGCGCAGGCCGCCGCCGTCAGCAACGCGGCCAGCAGGCGCGCCAGGTGGCTGGGAGCTTTAAGCCGGCCCTGGGCCGGCGCGGAATGTCGCATTGGCAGCGGGTCGTTGTTGATTCAGGTCGTTCCCCTCTGGCTCGAGGTGAGCCAGAATGATCATGATCTACGGTTCATACGTCATCTAGAGATGACCTTAGCAATAGGATTTGTCCGTAAGGTGATCTGTAGCTGAACTCTTCCTGAACTAATAATTGAGGAAAACAATGTCCCGGTTGCTGATAGTAGAAGACGACCCGACGATGAGCGAGATGCTCGCTTACAACCTGCGGCGGGAGGGTTTCGAGGTAGACACTGCGACCGACGGCCAAACCGGCCTAGCGATGGCGAACTCGCCGGAGGTCTCGCTGATGATTGTCGATCTGATGCTGCCCGGCCTGGACGGCATGCAGATCACTCGGGAAGCTCGCCGGCGACGACCGGACCTGATCATCTTGATGCTGACCGCCAAAGGCGAGGAAAAAGTGCGCATCGATGGCTTCGTGGCGGGGGTGGACGACTTTTTGGCCAAGCCCTTCTCGATGAGCGAGCTGGTGGCGAGAGTGAAGGCGCTGCTGCGGCGGTCCCGACTGCACGCGTTGCGGACCGACGCTCCCGAGGAGTTGGTGTTCGGGGATTTGCGCATCGCCGCCCGGGACTTCAGATGCTGGGTAGACGGCGCCGAGGTGGAGCTCTTCAGCCCGGAGTTCACGGCGCGCATGGAGGAGCGGCTCGACCGCATCGCCCGGGGCGAGGACC
>JAHWKV010000249.1 GCA_019347725.1 Actinomycetota bacterium | reverse complement strand
CGGTTGCGTACCTGTCTGCTGGGCGATGCCGTCGGCGATCTGGGTGAGCATCTGCGCCACGAGCGGGCTGCCGCCGGTGGCGATCAGCAGGGTGCGTCCGTCGGGGCCGAATGCCATGCCCCCGTAGACGTCCCGGCTGCGGATCGCATACCGCCAGCGCTTGTAGAGTCGGTTGGGTACAGCGACCGCCAGCGCGAGCAGAACAATGGCGACGGCGATGCCAAAGGCTATCGGTATGTCCAGGGTACGTGTCAGCTGGATCGCCGCCAGGCCGGCAATAACAGCTGGAGGCAGCGCAAGAGTGTGCCAAGCCTTGCGTATACCGGGATGCAACGGCCTGGGCTCCATTCGCACAGCGTACCGCCGCCGCCGGCTCCGTATGCGATAGGCAGGCCGGCGCAATAGAGTGTTTTTCGTGTCCCAACCGGCTAATAAGGAGATCGATGCCAAGTAACTGGATCGCAGTAAGCGGGGAAGAGAATTTCAACAAGACCAAACAGCTCAACTTCGAGCTGCAGGGCTTCAAGACCCGCCAGCGGCGTAAGGCAGAGCGGATGGCGCCGGGAGACAAGCTGGTCTGGTACATAACCAAGGAGATGGTCTTTGCCGGGTACGCGACGATCACGGGCCAGTGCTTCGAGGATCACGAACCCATATGGGAGGGCAAAAAAGCGGGGGAGGACTATCCCTGGCGAGTCCCAATCAAGCCTGAGCTGGTGCTCGACAGGCACAAATGGATAGACGTGGAGGGCATAGCCCGACAGATGACCTACGTCTCCAAGTGGCCGCCGGAGCACTGGCGCCTGGCCTTCCAGGGCAACCTGTATGAGATCCCGGAGGGGGATTTTGAGCTGATCCGCAAGGCGCTGGGGGAAGCGGCTGCAGCCCCGTCAGGTTAATTGCCCGCTTAAAACAAAAAACGCCCCCTCTTTAGAGGGGGCGTTTTTTTTGTTAATGATGCTTGCCTAGCCCGCAAGCCCTTTGGCCGCCTCGGCGATTTGCTTGGCCGAGATTCCTGCGGCATCCAGCAGCTCCGCAGGCTTGCCCGAGGTGGGCATGTCCCGCACCGCGAGGTGCTTGAGCTTGAAGTCGGTGAATCCGATCTCGGCAAACGAGGCCAGCAAGGCATCGCCGATGCCTCCCTCAGGCCAGTGGTCTTCCACCACGATCAGGTTGCCGCCGGTAGCCTTGACGGACTCGGCGATGCCGGCTCCGTCGATCGGCTTTACCGAGTAGGCGTCGACAATGCGGATCTTGGCGCCTTCGTCGGCCGCCTTGACCGCTTCATGCAGCGTGATGCCGGCTCCGACCACCGTCGCGACATCGCCGTCGCTTGAACGAACGACCTTGCTGCCGCCTATCGGGAATTGCTCTCCGGCGGGGTAAAGCAGTGCGGTCTTCTCACGGGTCGTGCGCATGTAGCTGATGCCGTCCAGCTCGGCCATGGCCCCCACCAGCTGTGCAGCCTGGTTGGCGTCGGAGGGATACAGAACGGTGCTGCCGTGAACGGCACGCATCATCGACAGGTCTTCCAGCGCCATCTGCGACGGTCCGTCGGGACCGATCGACACGCCGGCGTGGGAGCCGGATAGGCGGATGTTGGCCTGCGAGACAGCAGCCATACGGATGAAGTCATACGCCCGGGTCAAAAATGCCGCAAACGTGGATGAGAAGGGAACCAGGTCCACGACCTGCATACCGACCGCCGCAGCCACCATCTGCTGCTCGGCGATGTACATCTCGAAGAAGCGGTCCTCGTGTGCGGCCCTGAAGTCCTCGGAGTGCGTCGAGTTGCTGACCTCAGCATCGAGAACCACAACATCTTCACGGGCGTCGCCCAGCGCAACCAGCGCCTCGCCGTAGGCCTTACGTGTGGCCACCGGATCGGTGTAGGTCTTGAACTCGGGCTTGCCGGTCTTGAGCTCGGGCCCCTTCCATTTCCTTGGAGCCGGTACCGGGAAGGTGCGAGACGGATTGTCACCGATCTCGGCCAGCGCCTTGTCCTTGTCTTCGCCGGCCAGGGCCTTACCGTGCCAACCATCCTTGTCGGCTATGAACGAAACGCCCTGCCCTTTGACGGTGCGGGCGACTATTGCCGTGGGCCGGCCGTCGGCGACGGCGTCGGTGAGGGCGCTGTCGATCTCCTCGATGTTGTGCCCATCGATGACGATCGCCCGCCAGCCGAAAGCTTCAATGCGCTTGGCGTATGCGGCCGTGTCCCACTGCAGCTCCGTTGGGCCTCGCTGGCCCAACCGGTTGACGTCGACAATTGCGGTGATGTTGTCGAGCTTTTCGTGCCCGGCCCGGGCGAAAGCTTCCCAGACGGACCCCTCTGCCGTCTCGCTGTCGCCCACGACGCACCAGGTGTGAAACGGCGCGTCAAGCGGCCGCTTGGCCGCCATGGCGAGGCCGACCGCTATAGGCAGGCCCTGCCCCAGCGAACCGGTGGCTACGTCAACCCACGGGATTACCGGGGTGGGGTGACCCTGCAGCCGGCTGCCGAACTGACGGTTGGTCAACAACTCTTCGTCGTCGATGGCGCCCGCAGCCCGGAACATCGCGTAGAGGAGCGGTGAGGCGTGGCCCTTGGAAAAGATCAGGTGGTCGTTGCCGGGGTAGTCCGGCTCTTCGAAGTTGTAGCGAAGATGCCCGGCCAGCAACACCGCCATGAGGTCGGCGGCCGACAGCGACGACGTCGGATGCCCTGACCCCACGGCGTCGCTGCACCGAACCGAATCGACCCGCAGCTGCTGCGCGAGCTCGCGCCACGCCTCCTGCCCGGCCGGTGCGCTCGCCTCCACGGCGTCCCCACGGCTCATCTGCGGACCCCTCGTCTCCCGCCCGAGCGTGACGGCGCCGGCCTGGTGCTCAGGCGGACTCCATGGCGGGTTCGTACGAGGCGGTGCGTGCCGCGGCGTTCATGCGCCCGCGGTGGTGCAGGGCCCGCTGGCCCGCCTCCACGTTGGCCCGCTCGCCCTTCCAGGCGTTCAGCGGCGGGCCCACCAGCGCGCGCCCGAACGAGAAGCTCAGCTCCCAAGGGAGGTCGCCCAGCGCGCTCATGGCGTTGA
>JAHWKV010000248.1 GCA_019347725.1 Actinomycetota bacterium | reverse complement strand
GGCTGAATCGCCGCCGGCTATTACCTCGGCTATGATCCCGCGCACCGCCTCATGGGGTGCCTGCGCCGACTCGGGCCGATCGATGACTGCGTCGGGGTTGGCCTTCATGTCGACAAATCTCATGGAAAGAGTTTAAGCGCACGTGGTCGCAAGCGGCCGGAGCCGGCTTAAAAGGAAGGTGTCCGCTCGAAGTCCCGGCCGCACCCTCGGCACACGACTGAACCCATCACCTTCGACAGGCGCGAGCTGGCGCAGTAGGGACATCGGTCTCCAAGGAGCTTCCAGTCCGGGTTGGCGTGCTGGCACTGGGGACAAATAAGCACCTGCTCGTCTTTGACGACCAGCCGGGCCCAGGGCGAGGCGCCTTTAACCGGGTCGGTCTGTACCGCGCCGCACTGAAAACAAGCCATCGGCCAACTCTAGCGGGCGGGCGGGCGAGCCGGAACCATACAACCGCCCTAACCGGCCTCGTCGACCAGGCATGCGGTGCCGAGCACCGATTGGATCTCTGCGTACAGACCGTTGCGCAACTCGACTGTGAATCCTCCGCCCAGCTTCAACACCGTGTCTCCGCTGCGCCCGCCGGCCAGATGCAGGTGGACCGGTGAAGGCCCCGGGTGGGCGGCCAGGACCGTCTTTAGATCTTCGATCCGATTCATCGTCAGCGCGTCGGCCGGCATCTTGATCCTGAGCACTCCCTCCGCACCCGAGACATCGGGCCGGGTGACCTTTTGAGCCATAAACTTGACGTTGTCGTCGCGCAGCTCAATCCGCCCCTTGATGATCACTATGGCGTCGTCGGCCAGCAGCTCGGGAGAGGTCTCCCGCACGGTTTGCGGCCAGAAGGTCACCTCCACGTTGCCGTGCAGATCCTCCAACACCCCCGCGTACCAGGCGTCGCCCTTTTTGGTGAACTTGCGGACCATCCTCGACAGGACCCCGCCCACCTTGGCAACCCCGCCGTCCGGCCCGTCGAGCAGCGAAGGGATGGAACGCTCCGTCTGCATGCGCATGACGCCCTCGATGGAGGTTAGCGGATGGTCCGATACGTAGAAGCCGAGCATCTCCTTCTCGGCCTTGAGGAAGTCGGCCTTGGGTATACCCTCGTCGGCCGAGTCCCCATTGGAGCCGTTGGAGCCGTTGGAGCCGAGAAGAGCAAGGACGTTGGTCTTGGGCCCCGCCCCCGGCTCATCGGCAAAAAACGAGTACTGGCCCGCTTCCTCGCTGCGCCGCTCCGATAGCACCGCCTCGACCAGCCGGCCCACCTTGTCCGACATACATAGACCGCCGTTCTTCGGATCCCTCTGCAGCAACGCGTCTCGGGCGATCCCCAAACAGTCGAAGCCGCCCGCCTTGGCCAGCGATTCGATCACCTTCTTATTGAGGCAGCCAAAATCCACGCGGCGCAAGAAGTCTTCGAAGTCGCTGAACTTGCCGCCGGAGTTACGTGCCTTGATGATGCGCTCGGCAACCGACGCGCCGACGTTGCGGATCGCCGACAGGCCGAACAGGATCTCCTCCTTGCGGGCGGTAAAGTCGAGATTACTCTCGTTGACGCTCGGAGGCAGGACGGTGACCCCCATGGTCCTGGTCTCGGCCAGGTAAATAGGCATCTTGTCGTTGCGGTCTTTGGCCGAGGTCAGCAGCGCCGCCAGATACTCCACCGGGTAGTTGGCCTTCAGCCACACCGTCTGGTAGGCAACCAGGCCGTAGCCGCTGGCGTGGGCCCGGTTGAACGAATAGCCGGCAAACGGCTTGATCAGGTCCCACAAGCCCTGCGACTCCTTGGCTGACAACCCGGCCTCCTGGGCGCCTTCGTGGAACTTGCTTTCCCACTTCGCCATCTCGGCGCTTTTCTTCTTGCCTATGGCGTGGCGAATCATGTCGGCGTTCTGCGGGGAAAAACCGGCCACCACCTGCAGGATGGTCGTCACCTGCTCCTGGTAAACGATAACCCCGTTGGTGTCTTCGAGAACGTCCTCCAGCAGCGGGTGAAAGTAGGTGACCGAATCCGGCTGGTGCTTGCCTTTGACGTACCGGGGGATCTCCTCCATGGGGCCGGGCCGGTACAGGGCGATAAGCGCCGCGATTTCCTCAAAGCGGTCGGGGCGCAGCTGGCGGCACAGGCGCGTCATCCCGCCGGACTCCATCTGGAAGATGCCCGCGGTGTTGCCGTCAGCCAGGAGCTTGAAAGCTTTAAGGTCGTCCAGAGGGATCTGGTCGACGTCGATCTCCACCCCGCGGTTGATCTTGACCTGATCGATCGTGTCGCCGATGACCGTCAGGTTGCGCAGGCCCAAAAAGTCCATCTTCAGCAAACCGAGCTTCTCGCAAGTTCCCATCTCGTACTGAGTGACGATGTCCCCGTCGGTGCGCTGGACGGGCACCGAGTTGGTCAGCGGCTCCTGGCCGATCACCACACCCGCTGCGTGTACCGAGTGCTGGCGGCGCAGCCCTTCCAGCTTGCGGGCCGTGTCGATGACCTGCTTGCTGGCGTCCTCCTCTTCGTAGGCCTTGCGCAGCTCGTGGGCGGCCGGATAGGCGTCGTTGTGCCCCGTATGCGCCGGCCACTCGAGGTTCTTGTCAAAACATGCGTCGAACGGCGCTTCCTTGCCGAGAACCAGAGGCGGGTACATCTTGGCCAGGCGGTCTCCTACCGAGTACGGCATGCCTAGCACCCGTGCGCCGTCCCGAATGGCGGCCTTGGCCTTAATGGTGGAGAAGGTGATGATCTGCGCCACATGGTCCTCGCCGTACTTCCGCGAGACGTACTTGATGACCTCGCCGCGGCGGCGGTCGTCGAGGTCTATATCGATGTCGGGCATGGATTTGCGGCCCGGGTTCAAAAAGCGTTCGAAGCCAAGCTTCCAGCGCAGCGGATCGAGCTCGGTGATGCCCAGGCAGTACGCCACGATGGACCCGCCCACCGATCCGCGCCCGGGGCCCACCCGGATCTTCTGAGCCTTGGCCCACTGGACAAAATCGGCGACGATCAAAAAGTAGGCGGAGAAGCCCATGTCGTCGATAACCTTGAGCTCCATATTGAGCCGTGACTCCACCTCACCGGTCAC
>JAHWKV010000247.1 GCA_019347725.1 Actinomycetota bacterium | reverse complement strand
TGAGCATGCCGGAGATGTTGATCAGCAGGTCTGCCTCGCCAGCCACGGCCAGCACCTGGTCGTAGCTCAGGCCTGCCGTAGAGCCGTCGCAGCCCAGCAGGCACCACTGGTCCTCCAGGCCGAGCGAACCCATGGTGTCGCGTGCATAGCGGGACGAGGGTGACCGGCTGACGTCGCACCTGTCCACCGGCTCGACGAGGTGGACGCGGTGTCCCAGCCGGCCCAGGCCGGCGACGTACTGCAGCACCGCCCAGGACGCACCGCCCTGCGCGAGGGTTCCGGCGACCATGCCGCTGACGACGACGGACAGGTTCATCCCGATGGCTTCTCGAACAGGTCGACGAGGATCTCGAACTCGACGGCGTCCTTCGTGCCGACCATGACCTCGTCCGCGATCCGGAGGAAGCCCGCATTGGCGACCAGGTCGCGGTAGGTCAGCAGGAGGTGCCGGCTCATGATCCCGTGCTCCGAGCTGACGCTGTTGACGAGCAGCAGCCGCCCTCCGGGTGCCGTGGAACCGAAGAGCTCGTGCACGAGCCAGGCGAGGTCGAACATCGGGTACCTGGTACGCCGCTCCCAGGCCACGAACGCGACTAGGGCGGTCACGCCCACCGCCCAGGCACCGAGCACTTCGGGGGCCGTCCAACCCAAATGCGGACCCTCAATGATCCCGTAGACGACGCCGACCAGGCCCACCACCGACAGAGCGGTGCCTACCGGATCCAGAGGCCGGCTCCGGCGATCACGCGAGCGCGGCAGTACAAACAGGCCCATCACCAGCGCAGCGAGCGCGATAGGGACATTGATCAAAAATACCGAACCCCACCAAAACCACTCGAGCAACAAACCGGATGCGATGACCCCCACGCTCGCTCCGGTACCCGCGAAACCCGCCCAAATGGCAATCGCCTTGTTGCGCTCGGCCTGCGGGAAGCTCGCCACCACCAGCGACAAAGTCGAAGGCATGACAAAAGCGGCGCCTATCCCCATAACCGCCCGCATGCCGATCACGGCGGGAGCAGAATCTGCGGTGGAGGCGCCGAAAGCTCCCAACGCAAAAATAGCCAAGCCCGTCTGAAGCGCTCCCTTGCGGCCGTACCGGTCCCCCAGCGCCCCAGCCGGAAACAACAACCCCGCGAAGACCAACGCGTAGACATCCACCAGCCACTGCAGGTCGGTTTGGGTCGCGGGCAAGTCTCGGGCGAGCACCGGCAGCGCAACGTTGAGGGAGGCGTTGCCCGCCACCACCAGGACCAAAGACATGCACAGCACACCTAAGATCCGCCAACGGCGGTCGTAGACATGCGGATCGATGTCATCCACGCCCTGTTGATCACGCAAGCTCATCTAAAGACGATAGCGGCCTTGTGAGCTAAGGGTTAATCACCGCCGCTTCCTACCGGGCGAAGGCCGTTGACGCCGCCGGATAACTCGGCAAGGATTGCCAAGTGCGCTGCAAACGCCGGATTGCATCCGTGCTGACCGTGTTCGTCGTGTTCGCAACAAACTCCACCGCCCAAGCGCAGGAAACCAACCCTCGCACCTACGTAGCCCTGGGCGACTCTTTCACCGCCGGTCCCCAGATACCGGACCAGGTAGCGGATCCCCCGGGGTGCGGTAGGTCCACCCGCAACTACCCGAGCCTTGTGTCGGCACACCTGGATTACGCGGAATTCGTAGATGTGAGCTGCAGCGGCGCCGGTACGAAGGCCCTAACGGGCCCCCAGACCGTAGCCGGCGGCGTGAACCCGCCTCAACTGGATGCTGTAACCGTCGACGTCGATCTGGTCACGCTCGGTATCGGTGGCAACGACATCGGTTTTAGCCAGCTTGCGATCGAATGCGTCTCCTTGGTTCCATTGGGTTCGCCTTGCCAGAACCGCCTCATCACGCAGGGCAGCGATGCCATCAGCGCTCGCATCGCACGAACCGCGCCGGAGATCTCCTCCGTCCTCCAAGAGATTCGGCGGCGCGCACCCGCGGCAACAGTCGTCGTGGTCGGTTATCCGTCGATCTTGCCTGAAGCCTACGGAGGCTGCTGGCCGCTGATGCCTTACGCCCCGTCCGACGTGAACTACCTGCGAAACAAGCCGGGAACTGAACGAAATGCTCAAGCAGCAGGCGGTCGCCAACGGAGTCGCCTTCGCAGACCTTAATGCGCCCACCTTGGGAAGAGACGCGTGCGGATTGCCGGGCCATCGATGGGTCGAGCCGTCTATTCCACTGGCTCCGGCGGCTCCGGTCCACCCCAATGCAAAAGGCATGCACGGGATTGCACAGCAGATCATCGAAACGATCGGCTAGACGAACCTGACCCGCACCTTGCAGTCGAGTAGGAACTCCTTTGCGTCGGACGGCTCGCCGGCCGGGGGCTGAGGCACAACCACCTCGCGCAAGCCCGAGTTGGCGATGAGTTTGGCGCACTCCAGGCAGGGCTGTTTGGTTATGTACAGGGTGGCGCCCTCGCGCTGGCCGGGGTCTGCGTACAAGATGGCGTTGGCCTCGGCGTGCAAACCCACGCACGGCTGAGCCTGGTCCCCGTTGGCGCCACGCGGACATGCGCCCTCGTCGCAGTTGCCGAACCCCGAAGGGGTCCCATTGTACCCGGTGGAGCGCACATGACGGTTGTTGACGATCACCGCGCCATGATGCTGCTGAGTGCAGCTGGAGCGGGTCGCCGCCTGGCGAGCCAGATCTATGAAGTAGGTGTCCCAGTCGCGGGGTTTGCGGGCCATCGGCATGTGATTGCTGACATCATGCCAGAAATCGGTCTCTCCCCCCAAGAGCGGACCTTCAACAGGGCTGATAACTTCAAACCAATGAGCACACTTTCGGACCTGTTGCTGTCCTGCTGGGTCGTGGAAGCGGCGCGCTCGTCGGTTCTGGGGCAAAGAGGACACCAGGAACCGTCGGTCCAGGCCGCTGCGCGGGCTCGCATTCTGGCGTCGCGCTGCGCTACCGAGGGAATCAAGATCGTGCCTCACTTAGCCTCCCAACACGCTCAGTTCCTTGCCGAGGTGGCCGGTTCCGAGGAAGAGGTGGGCGCACTCGGCCAAATCTTCCTACAGCGGGTCGCCGCCTATATC
>JAHWKV010000246.1 GCA_019347725.1 Actinomycetota bacterium | reverse complement strand
CAACGACGGGGAGCTGGCCCACCGCTTGACGCACCCCTCGTACGGGGTAGGCAAGACCTATGTGGCGGAGGTAGAGGGTCTTTTCGGCCGGGGCGTAATCCGCAAGCTGACCGACACGGGAGTCGACGTAGGGGGAGGCGAGCCCTTCAAGGTGGACGCGCTTCGAGTTCTGGGGTCCCGTAAGGGCGCAGGAGCTCGCAGCGTGGTAGAGCTGACCGTGCACGAGGGGTCCAAGCACCTGGTGCGGCGTTTGCTCGAGGCCGTCGGACGCCCGGTGGTGCGGCTGGTGCGCACGGGTCTGGGCCCGCTTGGCCTCGGCAAGCTCGCCTCGGGCAGCTACAGGCACCTGGCGCGCCAGGAGGTCGACGCGCTGTATCGTGAAGTAGGTCTGTAGAACCTTTTAAAGCGGGGCCAAGGAGCGATTCTTCAATGTCCAGAGTGCGGGGACTGCGCGGCGCGACATCCGTGGAGCAGGACACCGAGAAGGAGGTCGTGGAGGCCACGGCGGAGCTGGTGCGCACGATGCTGGCTCGCAACGAGCTGGAAACCGATGACCTGGTCACCATCATCTTTACCGCCACCCCCGACCTCACGTCGCAGTTTCCGGCTTATGCGGCCCGGTCGATCGGGATCTCGGAAATTCCTCTGCTGTGCGCTACGGAGATGAACGTCAAGGGCGCTCCGCCCCTGATCATCCGCGTGCTGATGCATATCTATACGGATAAAAGCTACAAAGATCTCCGGCACGTTTATCTCAAGAAGGCTCGGGGGTTGCGCACGGATCTGCCGCAGTAGCCTGAAGCGGCGATTACCTTCTCACAACAAGCAAGGCGGCATGTGAACGACACCAAAAACATTGACATCGTAGCCATCCTCGGCATGGGGCTGATGGGCGGCTCCTTCGGCATGGCCTGTTTGCGCAAGGGTCTGGTGTCACGCGTGGTGGGATTCGACGTGGATCCGCAGGCTACGCAGGCGGCCCTCGAGGCAGGCGCCGTAACCGACCGCGCGTTCACCCTGGCGTGGGCGGTCAAGGAGGCCGACCTGGTCGTGATCGCCACGCCCGTAGGGGCGATTGCCGAGATGTTCGCCGAAGCAGTGCCCTTCCTGAAGGCGGGGTGCATTGTGACCGACGTCGGCAGCACCAAGGCCGGTATCGTCCGGCAGGTAGAGGCAGCTTCCACGTCTGCGGTGAATTTTGTCGGCGGTCATCCGGTGGCCGGTTCCGAAAGCCACGGCATCGGCGCCGCGTCGGCGGAGCTCTACGACGGCTGCCTTTGGATCCTAACTCCCACAGAAAGAACCTCGACTGTGGCCCAGGCCGCACTGGAGAAGCTCCTCGAAGGGCTGGGCGCCAAGGTCTTGAAGCTGGACCCGGCCAAGCACGACGAGGCCCTGGCGTTAACCAGCCACCTGCCGCAGCTGCTGTCCAGCACCTTGATGGGGTTCGCGGCCGACGCGGCCACCACCGGCGAAGGATTGCCGCTGCTGGCCGCCGGTGGTTTTCGGGACATGACCCGGATCGCCGCCAGCTCACCCGAGATGTGGGTGGACATCGTGCGAGAGAATCAGCCGGCGCTGCTGGCTTTGCTGAAACGATTCCAGGACACCCTCGCAGACGTTTCCCAAATGCTTGAAAAAAAAGATTGGCAGGCGCTGGGGACTTCCCTCAATCAGGCCAAGGAGGTAAGGCGGGCCCTGCCCCTCAAGGCCGGTCTGGACATTACTGAACTGGAAGAGATTTTGGTGGCGGTGCCCGATCGCCCCGGCGTCCTGGCCGAGGTATCGACCGTCCTGCGGGAGTCGGAGGTCAACATCGAGGATCTCAATATCGTGCATATGCCCGAAGGGGGCAGGGGAGTGATTCACATAGCCCTAAGCGGTTCACGAAACGCCGAGGTGGCGGCGAAGGCTCTGCGAGGTCGGGGCTTCTCGGTGGACCGGCCGTGAGCTCCCTGCGGCGTTTTGAGCCCGCCCGAGCATTGAGGGGGACGTTTATCCCCCCGGCCGACAAATCGCTGCTGCATCGGGCGCTGTTGCTGGCAAGCATGTGCGCAGGCCCGAGCCGCATCCGCGCGGACAGCTTGGGCGCGGACGTAGGATCCACCCGCAGTTGCCTGCAGGCTCTGGGCAGCCGTATCGAGGTGTCGGGGAGCGATATCGCGGTAACCGGCACCGGATGGCGGCTCCCCCCTTCCGTGGAGCTGGACACGGGCAACTCCGGCACGACCATGCGGCTGTTCGCCGGGGCGCTGGCCGGCCGGCCCGGGACGTACCGTTTGGTGGGGGACTCGTCGCTGTCGAAACGTCCTATGCTGCGCGTGGCCGAACCGCTGCGGCTGATGGGAGCGCAGGTGGATTTGGCTAAAGGCGACACGCCGCCGATCGAGTTGACCGGCGGAGCACTGAACGCGATTCGCTACCGGCCGGCCGTAGCCAGCGCCCAGGTAAAAGGGTGCGTGTTGCTTGCCGGGCTGCAGGCGACGGGAACCACCACGGTGGTCGAAGAGGTGCCAACCCGGGACCACACCGAAAGGCTCCTCAGGTGGCTGGGCTGCCGGGTCCATTGCGAATCGACTCTGGTGAGTGTCACGGGGGGAGAAGAGCTGTTCAGCTCCAGAGGATTTGATTTCGAGGTGCCCGGCGACATCTCATCCGCAGCCTTTCTGATGGTCGCGGCCTGTCTGGTTCCCGGGTCGGAGGTGTTGATCGAAGAGGTGGGGCTGAACCCCGGACGCACCGGAGTCGTAGAGGCGCTCAAAGCAATGGGAGCGAATATTTATACAACCATCACGCATACCGATCCAGAGCCGGTCGGCACGGTTCAGGTCTCGGCGGGCGCCCTGCAAGCGACGACGATCTGCGGGGCGATGGTCCCCAGATGCGTAGACGAGCTGCCTATTCTGGCGCTGGCCGCAACCCAGGCCGAGGGCGAGACGGTGATTGCCGACCGGGTGCCCGACGTTACCATCTTGTTCGCCGATCTCGTCGGCTTCACCAGCCTGGCCGCTCGGGTTCCCGCGTCGCGAATCGTGGAGCTGCTGAACGGCCTATTCACCGCCTTCGACCAGCTCTCCACCGAGTTC
>JAHWKV010000245.1 GCA_019347725.1 Actinomycetota bacterium | reverse complement strand
CGCCCCGGACGTGACTTCCGGCGGGCGTCCGCCAACGGAAACGCCGTCCGGCGTGAGATGCCAGGTGACGCTATCGTCGAAGGCGTGCGGCTGCTGTAGGAGCGGCAGCACGTTCGCGATTCTAGCCGGCGGTTCCGGTGGTGGCGCCGGCGCAACAACCTCGGGCTTAGAAACGGTCAGCTTGTACTGCTCATACTGGTGGCCGTGGCGGTGGGGCTGTTCGTTACGGTGCTCACGGCTGGCATGGGGCTGCGTTGAAGGCCGCGCTCATCGCGATTGCGGCGTGCTTGCTTGCGATGGCGGCAGCTCTAGGAACGGCTTGGGGTGCGCCGCCCGAGCCGGCCGGTCGGTTGCAGCCGCTCAACGTTAGCCCTACGGAAGTGCCCGCGGGTGAAAGCGTCACAGTAGGCGGGTCGGGCTGTACGCCGGAAGGTCCGGTCCAGCTGGATCTGTACAACCCGTCTCGACTGGACCCCGCGGTTATTACCGCAGGGTCGGACGGATCCTTCCGGCAGATAGTAGAGGTGCCGTCCAACAGCAAGGGAGAACGCGCCCGGATTCGTGCCACGTGTCTCACCCGGGACTCCCGGCAACGGGTGATGCAAACGACCGTAGGGGTCTCCAACCCGAAGTTTTTGGTCACCTGGGTCAATGTGATGTTCGGACTGGGCGCCTCTACCTTTGTTATGGGGCTGGGACTGCTGGTGTTGCGCAACCCGGATCGGTCGGGTCTGCGGACCAAGCCCTAACCGGAGCTCGCGGCGATATAGGTCCTGATGCCCCGATCCAGTTGGTCGAAGCTCAAGCCAAAGTTCTCTTCGATGAGGCGGGCGGTCGTGCCGGCGGTGAGCTCCGCCAAGGAACCTTCCCCCGGCGGCTGCGGAACTGTTGGCAGCGCGTCGTATATGAGCCCGGGCGGCACCGCGGCGAAATCCCGGTAGAAGCTCCAAAAAGCGTCCTCCCCAAACCGATCAATCAGGTAGAAGGCGGCGCCGGCTGCGTAGGCGTACTCCAAACCGGCGCGCTCTCCAGAAGGCCTCTCTCCCCCTAGTTGCGAGCTGTTACTCAGCTCCTCAATACTGGCCGTGTCGAAGCTCCCCGTGGTTACCCGCTGCGTCCAATTCGGCCTTTGGTTGGCTACGTACATAGCCGCTCCCTCGCTTACCCACCCCGGGGTTATGGGCCGGGTTACCGATGCCAGAGCAAGGTGCACCAGCTCGTGCTGGAAGGTCTGGGGTCCCGTCCCCTCCCGCTCCATCCGGTCGAGGTTAACCACCAGGTGGCGGTACCGGGCTTGGTACAGCTCGGGCGTAATGGAAAACCTCGTAATCGCCCGAGCCACGCGGGGCAGCTCCTCCAGCAGGTCTCGTCCCGTTACGCGTTGGTAGTCGACGTCGTCGCCGGCCAGCACCACCACGAACACGGGGTCCAGGTCGGCGGGCACCGACCGCTGCAGCTCAGTGCGGGCGGCCTCCGCCACCTCGAGCACCTGTTGCACGCCCTCGGTGCCCGGCCGGTGCAGCGCCAGGAAGTGTTCCGTGGATGAGACGCCGGTGTGCTGGCCGAACCAGGGCGGCAACTGGTCGGTGTCGATCGCAGCTTCGGCAATTACCGGGGCGTCCGGGGGTCCATCAAAACCATAGGTGACGGGAATCGAAAAGGTATTGGTCTGGGGCGTGCCTTCAAACCGGTAAGTGAGCTCGGCGCTTACCCCGGTCATCGGAAATGTGTTTGCGACCGTGCCCGTCTGTAGCTCAAAGCTAATGTCCTTCACCGGCAGCGCCAGGATCCTTTGCGCCACAGGCTCCTCCACTTTTCGGTGCTCGGGCGCGACTGGGCCCCGGAAACTGTTCAGATCTGCGGAGTTGAGAGCCTCGGCGCGGCGGTCCAGCATCTGTTGCACCTCGGCCGCAGCGGATTGCGCCCCCTCCTGCCGGTCAGGCGCTTCGCATCCCAAGGCTGCCAGCACCAGCAACGACGCCGCCAACAGCCGCAGTCTCGGATAGCTTCGTTCCTGCAACTGTATTCCGGCTAACCGCTCAACTTGGCCAGCACCACCTGGACATCGATCACTTCCGAGCTCTTTAGCTGAGGACGGCTCGGCACTTCTCCGGCGCCGAAAATCCCGACGTAACCGTTGCCCTGGACCGAAACCTCGCTGTACCCCTCTTGATCGACTCGGTTAACCACAGTCCAGCCGTGCTCAGGCAAATTTTCCTCGAAGAAGTCTGCTACATCTACGCCGCTTTGGCCCGAGGCGTAAAAGACTGCGCTGGCCTCCCCAAAGCCGGGCAGTGTGCTGTTGGCCAAAGACGCCACCGGCGTGGCGCCTGCAGGTACCACGACCGCGTCGGTTGGCCATCCCTCCGGCAGATCACCGCCTTCCCGGAAATTGTCGAGAAACTCGTTAACGACCTCCGTCGCCTGCTGTTGTTCCTGCTGCGACGTGGCCTGCGTCGTCGAGTCGTTCGACGCATTCCGCGCATCGTCTGCATCCCCGCAGGCGCTCAACCCCAAAACCGCTATGAGCGCGATTACACCGACTACCCGTTTCACTGGATCTCCTTAAGAGGGTGGCCCAAGGCTCTTTTTCGTCCTAGCTTAAATGCCGGATCACCTTAGGATCCCAAAAAAAGTTAGGGAGGTACCAACTGTTAACCATTAATTGGGTTGACATCTGCCATACGCTGGCATACGTTCGATTGTAGATACTCATCTAATGTGATTCTTGCATGCACACTTGACCTAGGTTCGACGGCGCGATCGCGGACGGTCACGAACCACCGGAGGTATAGATGAACGCAAGAGAGGGAGCCGTCGTTCCGTTCTCACTGATGGCAGTGGGATTGCTCATGGTGCTGCTGGCTTCACTGCTGGTTTTCCAGTCGCAGCAGGTGTCCACCACACCTGCTGAGGTCAACATGACCAGCATGTTCGAGCCCAAAAGCGGCGAGTTGATCCTCGACCAAGCCCCGTACGTAGGCGGAATTCTAGGCTTTGTATTTGCCCTGATTAATCGAATATTCGCCGGCCGACTTTTCCCGGGTCACGGGAGCCCTTTTGCAGTTACCGCAGGTAACGCCGGTAC
>JAHWKV010000244.1 GCA_019347725.1 Actinomycetota bacterium | reverse complement strand
GAGCGCTTCTGCACGATGACGCCGTTGCGCCGAACCTCGTCCGGCAGCCGCGGGAGCGCAAGCTGCACGCGGTTGTTCAGCTGGAAGACGGCCTTGTCGACGTCGGTGCCGACTTCGAAAGTCGCGGTGATGCCGACGCTGCCGTCGGCAGCAGCGCTCGAGCTGAAATAGATCATGTTCTCGACGCCGGAGAGCTGCTCGTTCAATTTTAACGCCACGTCCGACAGCTCGTCTTCCGTGCGGTCCCTGCCGAACTCGACCACCCCCTGCTCGACCTCGCCGTTGCTGGCGATCAGCAAAAGCGTGGCTCGACGGGCGTCGCGAACGATCAGCTCCAACCGGCGCAACAGGTTACGGCCCAACGGTGGAGCGAAGGCAACTGCCGCCGACTCGGTCAGCTCCGACAATACGTGCGAGGTGGAGTCGAGCATCGTGTCCAGGCCCTTGAGTTCGCTGGCCAGGATGCCGTCGATTGCCCGGCGATCCTCCTCGGGAATCTGCGGCCATGCGGGGCCCGGCCAGTTGTCCACGAACCAGCGGTAGCCAAGGTCCGTAGGGATCCGCCCGGCCGAGGTGTGCGGCTGGACGATGTACCCCAGCTCTTCCAGCACGCTCATGTCGTTACGGATGGTCGCCGCCGAGGCCTGCACTCCGTAACGCTGGGCAAGAGTTTTCGATGCCACCGGTTGCCCGGTTTTAACGTACTCACGCACCGTGGCGCGCAGCACCGCCGCCTTACGTCGATCCAGAATCCTGCCTCCCGAGGTGGGCATGGACGGATAAGTTAGCGCCATCGATTCAACCTTTGTTGCTGTTGCCTAAAGGACTTTCTCACTCGTTGCAGACTGTAGTCATATGCATTATTTGCCTTCATTAATCTTCAGCGCCGCCATAAAAGCCTCCTGCGGGACCTCCACCGAACCCACGTTCTTCATCCGGGCCTTGCCCGCCTTCTGCTTCTCCAGGAGCTTGCGCTTTCGAGACACATCTCCTCCGTAACACTTGGCAATCACGTCTTTGCGCTGTGCTTTGATTGTCTCACGGGCGATTATCCTAGACCCGATCGAGGCCTGGACGGCTATATCGAACTGCTGCCGTGGAATGAGCTCCCTCAGCTTTTCGGTCATCTTGCGTCCGTAGTAGTAGGCGTTGTCCTTGTGGACGATCGCACTAAAGGCGTCCACGGGATGTCCGTGCAACATGATCTCCACCTTCACCAGGTCGCCCCCCTCGTAACCCTCCGGCTCGTAGTCAAAGGAGGCGTAGCCTCTGGTACGGCTCTTGAGTTGGTCGAAAAAGTCGACCATCATCTCGGCGAGGGGCAGCCGGTATCGGATTTCGACCGAGTGCGAGGACAAATGCGTGAGGCTGCGCATCTCGCCTCGGCGAGACTCGCACAGCTCCATGATGGGTCCGATGAACTCGGTGGGAGAGATGACCATCGCCGCAGCCACCGGCTCCCGGATCTCCTCGTACTCGCCGGGGCTCGGCATCTGTGCCGGGCTGTGCACCCAGACCGTCTCCCCTGAGTTCATCACTACCTCGTAAGCCACGCTGGGCATGGTCACCAGCAAATCCAGGTCCCACTCGCGCTCGAGGCGCTCCCTGACGATGTCCATATGCAACAGCCCCAAAAAGCCGCAGCGGAACCCAAAGCCCAAGGCCGGCGAGGTCTCCGGCTCGAACACCAAAGCAGCGTCGTTTAACTGCAGCTTCTCCAGCGCATCCCGCAGATGCGGGTACTGATCGGAGTTCGTCGTGTACAGGCCGGCCCAGACCATCGGTTTGGGGTCCCGATAGCCGGGCAGGGCCTGCTCGGCCGGGTTGACCGCGTCGGTGACCGTGTCGCCGACCTTGGCCTCGCGCACGTTCTTGACGCCGGGGATCAGGTATCCGACATCGCCGGCTTCGAGCCGGTCAATCGGCCGCATGTCCGGCGCGAAGACGCCGACCTCCTCCGACTCGACCGTCACCGCGGTGGCCATCATCTTCACCTTTTGGCGAGCGGTGAGAAATCCATCCATGACCCGGACAAAGGTCACCACCCCGCGGTAATTGTCGTAAGTGGAATCGAAGATCAACGCCCGGGTGGGCTTGTCGGGGTCACCGGTGGTGGGGGGCACCCGCTTTACTACCTCTTCGATCAGCTCTTCGACCCCTTCGCCGGTCTTGCCCGACACCCGCAGGAAGTCCTCCGCCGGAGTCCCGATCAGCGCCTCCAGCTCCTCGGCCACCCGATCGGGGTCGGCTGCCGGCAGATCGATCTTGTTGAGCACCGGAATGATCTCGAGCTCCGCTTCCAGCGACGCCGCCGGCACGCCGAGGGCGCGCAGACCCACGCTCGAGGACCGGCTCGGCCCGTACCTGCGGGACACCCCGCGGCCGTCCCGGCTGCTGGCCCAGCACGACGCGCTCACGCCGTTCCCGACGCTGGAGCGGATCCTGCGCCCGGTGCTGGGCGACGCGATGACGTTCATCGAGCGCTGGGTCGGCGGCGTCGCGAGCGTCCGCAAGCGCCTCGAGCAGCTCGGCGGCGACATGACGGTCGAGCAGTTCCGCGCCGAGCAGGTCATCTGGGGCGGCTTCGGCCTCGCCGCCGCGCTGCTGCTCGCCGTCCTCCAGCTGCTCGGCGACGGGGCCAGCCCGATCTCGCTGCTGGGCGCGGCCGTGGCGTTCACCGTCGGCGGCGTCCTCGCACATGGCCAGGTAGGGAAGGAAGCCCCGCGTACGCCCCCCGCCGAACAGGCGCTCGCGCTCGTGACTGAGGCGGCTCGTCGCACCGCGTAGGCCCAAACGGCCCTGCAGGAAGAGCTTCCCCCAGCGCAGGAGGTTCAGGGTGGGGGCGGCGTTGGCCAGCATCCCCTCGATAAACCACAGCAGAGGATCCGGAAAGCCGAGATCCTCAACGTATAGCTGCTGCCGGCTGGTCGCGAAGTCCGCGCCGGCCGTGATGCTCGGCCCACGGCCCGCGTCCACCTCGTCGTCGGTCAGCGTGCCGGCGAGCAGGAAGTCCCCGTTGGAGGAGAAGCCCCGCCCCAGGGACGGGCTGAGCCGGGGTAGGGTGCCGTAGCGATCCCGGCAGCGCAGCAGCA
>JAHWKV010000243.1 GCA_019347725.1 Actinomycetota bacterium | reverse complement strand
GGTTGCGCGCCAGCAGGCTTCCGAGTTCCAGTGCGGACGCCGCCGACGGGGAGAGATCGCCGCCGACGGTTTCGAGGATATTACCGTCGGGACTGAGTAGGTAGCGAACCGTCATGGGCTCAGGCAGCTGAATCTCCTGACCGTCCTGACGGAGGTGCTCGGGCGTGAGCGTGATGGCCAGCACCCGGTTATCGCCTTCGGCCTCCTCGAGAACCCGTTCGTGGACCCCGACCTCCATCTCCAGGCGGGTAGAGCTCTGGTCGGTGCTGGAGTTAATAGTGGTCGCCGAGTCCACCGTCCAAAGGTAGTGAGTTCCCTCCGACTCCTCAAAAGAGTAGGTGAGAGGAATCTTCCCGTCGGAGCAGGAGGTGGTGATAAACAGCATCACCAGGATTAGGGCGACGGCGGCAAGCTTGTTCATCGCTCGGGAGTCTATAAGGATGTCGTATGCGTTGCGTCGACAGGCTATCGTAGGCGTGTGGATTTGGAACGCAAGGTGGCCGCGCTGCGGGCCGAGCCCGACGTCACGGGGTTTTTTTTGGATTTCGACGGGACGCTGGCTCCGGTCGTGGCGGACCCCGCCGCCGCACAGATCGCGCCGGGCGGCTGCGCCGTGCTCGAGGCACTGGCGGTCCGTTATCGCATGGTGACGATGATCTCTGGGCGGGCCGCTGCGGATCTTCATTTTCGCGTCGGGGCCGGCGGGCCTTTGTATTTCGGTCTGTACGGCGCCGAGGAGATGCAGGACTCCAGGCTGGTCCAGGCGCCGATGGCGGCTGAGTGGCGTCACGGCGCCGAGCAGCTGGCTGAAGGGGCACGGCGGCTCATCGCAAAATTGGGACTTGATGGCTGCGAGGTGGAGTACAAGGACCTTGCGGTATCGATCCACTACCGCAAGCGAGCCGAGCCCGATCCGCCGGCGCAGCTGTTGCAGTGGGCCGAGCGCAGTGCCGCGGAGGTTGACTTTCGCGTGGGGGTAGGCCGTAAGGTCCTCGAGCTAAAGCCGCGGTCGGTATCCAAGGCTGCCGCCTTTGAACGTCTCGTCGCCGGGGGCCAGGTTCGCAATGCGGTCGTGGCCGGAGACGACTCGGCCGACGTGGAGATGATGCAGGCGGCCGGAAGGTGCATCCCGGGACACCTGCTGCGGGTGGGCATCTCCTCGAGCGAGGGCCCTGAAGGGATGGAGGAGAACACGGAGCTGCAGCTGGCCTCCCCGCAGGAGTTGATATCGTTTCTGGAGCGCTTCGCCTAGTCTGCGTCGCGCAGCAGGCCCATATCCCTAAGCTGTCTCATTACCCACTTGCGAGGCGAGTTGCTGCCGACCGCGCGACGGTTGCTCTCGGCCAAGCGCCCTCGCTCATGCTCGGGCATGGTTAATCCGCGGTACAGGGCGCCGGCCAGTTCCTGCACGTCATAAGGATTGATTCCCAGCACGCCTTCTTGCAGCTCGTCCCAGGCTCCGGCGGTACGGGAAAGCACCACTACGCCGTCTACCTCGTTGACGGCGGGCCCCTCCTTGGCGACCAGATTCATGCCGTCGATGATCGCGTTGACCATGAGTACGTCGTAGCGCCGGGCGCTGGTGATTGCCCGTACGTAGTTGGCTTCGTTGATCAGCACTATGGGCTTCCAGTCCTTTGTGCCCAGCTCCTCGTTGATCTTCCCCGCCAGCTCGGCCGCCTGCGCTTCGTAATCCCGGTACTCGGCCAGCGCTTCTCTGGAAGGGTAGAGCAAAGCCAGGTGCGCTACTTTCCCGGTGAGTTCGGGGTGATCCTTGAGCATCTGGGCAAAGGCCGTGAAACCCCGCAGTACATTCTTGGAAAGCTCGAATCGGTCGATTCTGAGCACCAGTTGGCGGCCCTGCAGGAGCTCGTCAAGCCAGTCCAGGTACTTGGGGGAGGACTCGGAGTGGGCGGCTGCCTGCACCGCAGCGACGTCGATGGAGATCGGGTAGTCGCGCACCGCCGTAGCCGTGCCCCTATGCGTAACGGTTTGCCGTTTGAAATCGACCTGTGCGCCGAGCAGCTCCTGACAGCACCACATGAAGTTCCTGGACCAGCGGGCGCACTGGAACCCGAGCAGGTCGTTGGCCAGCATCCCCTCCAGGATTGCGCCGGCCGTGGCGCTGGGAAGGACCGACATCATCGAAGGCTGAGCCCACGGCGTGTGTGTGAAGTGATAACTGAACGCTTCGGGCGCCAGATCTTTCAAGTAGCGTGCGGCTAGCAGCAGATGGTAATCCTGCAGCATGACCTCAGCCTCGGATTGTTGACCAGACACCTCTGCGGCCAGCGCCTCGGCAAAGGCGCGGTTGACTTGCCGGTAGGCTTGCCAGTCCTGTGCGGTGCGGGCGTCAAAGCTCGGAGTCACGGGAAGGTTCCACATGTTGTGGTTCATGAACCACAGGATGGAGTTGCAGAACCCGTTGTAGTAGCGGTCGAAGACGGGCTCGTCAAAGGCCAGATAGCGCAGCCGTAGCTCGGCGCCGTCAACTTCAGTCTGCAGGTGAGCGTCGGGGTGACGCTCGACCATCGTTCGGTCGCCTGCAGACATCGCAGAGGCAACCCATAGGCCGGAGGCGTCCTTCATTACCTCGGTGAGCGCAGTGACGAGACCTCCGGCGCCCCGACTTGCCACCAACCGGCCGGAGGCGTCTTCCTGGAAGTTGACCGGACCCCGGTTGGATGCGACGACGAGACGGCGGCCGACAAGCGTCTGCTCTGCCGCGCTCATCTGCGGTTGGGTAAGTGTCGGGACACTAGCACGACAGCCAGTCTAGCCTGCAGACGCCGGCGGGTCACTCAGGGAAGGCTCGTTTGCGGCGCCGGAGATCTCCACAGCTTTTTGGGGGTGCGCCCGTATAATTGGAAGGTGACCGCTACCGGCCGGCCGCCATCGAGGAAGCCTTCCAGCGACAGCGTTACCCGGGCCGGGATCGTTAGCTGGGCCCTGCTCGGCATGCTGCTCGCCTCGATTCTCGCGGTCACCGGGCTCAGCGCACCCAGTCCGACCTCGGTCGGGCAGGAGCGCGTGCTCGAGGGCAGGGATCCGGCGCGTGGCGTCTTTCGCATCACGCGCCATCCATTCATGTGGGCCGTGGGCATCTGGGGCATCGA
>JAHWKV010000242.1 GCA_019347725.1 Actinomycetota bacterium | reverse complement strand
CACCGGCCGGCGTGGGGGCGCTTCAACCGCAAGGTCGGTACCTCGGGGGACGTAGGGATCTGGCATGAGACTTACCAGGTCCATGCCGGCGAGTATGAGTGCGCTTACGTAAACATGCCCCAGGTGGGGCTGGCGGCTGCCGGGGAGCACCAGCCGATCGTAAAGAAAACCGATTCGGCGGCGCAGCGCATCGGCGTGCCGGACGTCACGGACTGACCTTGACACCCCTCCAAAAAGCGATGCGGTCGGCCACCTGCTCGGCGCCCTCCATAGGCTTCGGGTAGTACCAGGCGCCTTTATCGGCAACTTCCCCGTCTACAACTACGTCGTAGTAGTTGGCGGTACCCTTCCAGCCGCAGTAGGTGTGGTGGTCGGTGGGCTGTAGAAACTCTTCCTGCACGGCGTCCTTGGGAAAGTACTGGTTGCCCTCCACCACGACGGTGTCGTCGCTCTCGGCCACCACGGTATCATTCCAGATTGCTTTGGGCATACGGCCTCCCTGCTCGGTCGTTGAGATGAGGCTCCTCTACCGATATTAGGCGGCGGTCAAAATAAATTGGGTGTACTCACGCAGTCTGAAGGGGCGTATGCCGGGCCAGAATGTCGAAATCGGCTTCTAGGTGCAGCGCCGGTGCAGATGCCTTGATGGCGGCAGCCGCGATAAGGCAATCGATCAGCTTGCGAACGGTTTCGCCCCCGCGCCGGCACGTGCGGTACAGGGTAGCCGCCTCCTCGTAGTCGGTGGGACCGATAGGAACAGTGGTAGCCCGGGCAAGCAGCCGCCGTAGGTTGGTGAGATGGCGCTCATCGCGAGCTCCTGCCAGAACCTCCATGCGGATCGGATCACAAATGGCGATCTCCTGGTCCAGCAGTGTATCCACCTGCAGACAGACGGGGCTGCCAGTATCGCGCAGGAACTCGATCCAGGCCGAGGTGTCGATGAGAATCACCTGGTTCGGCTTGTCCTTATGTCGTCCAGGTCACCGTCCCACCCCGATCCACGAAGAGCCCTGGCCTCCTTAAGATCCAGCGGTTCGGCGGCAATCGTGCGCAGAGCGAAGTTGACGGCGTCTCGCTTGGTGGTCAGGTGATAACGCTCCATGACTGCTCGACATGCCTGATCGTCCAGGTCGATGTTGGTGCGTGACATACACCAAGGTTACACCAACTGCAGTTCCGTTTCTACAGAGGGATTCAGAACAGCTCGGACAATTGCTGCGCCACCTCGGCCGGGCCAGGCATGGCGTGGATCTCCGACTGGATGCGCTGCGCCGCCTCTTTGTAAGACTGCTCCTCAAGTAGCCGGGTCACGCCGCCACGGAGTCGGGGGTGATCTCGTCCGGCATGAGCGGAATGGCGGCTCCTGCACCAGCCAGGGCGCTGGCGTTCATGAACTGATCGGCGCCCTGCGGTATGGCCAGCTGCGGGATGCCGTTGGACAGGCCTCCTAGCATGGTGCCGCTCCCGCAGTGATGGACGATTACATCGACGTAGGGCAGCAGCTGCTCCTGGGAAACGAAAACTCGGCCCGCACGTTGGCGAGCAGAGGCCCGAGCGCATCTACCTTTCCGTCCGGGCCGACCGCCACCAAGGCATCGGCATCCAACCGACCCAGCCCCTCCACGACGGCCTTGAACACGTCGACTCGCTCGAAGACCACCGTGCCGAGCGTCATGTAGATTAAGGGCCGATCCCGAACCGAGCGAACCCAGTCGGGTACCGCCCCTATCGGCTCGGCAAAGGTCACGGGCGCAGAGGTCGCCGGTGGGAAAGTCCCAGCGGCGCGGCGTCGCCGAGGCTCGGGGGTGAGATATCGAGATACGCGTCACCGTGCATTGGGTCGGCCGGAGGATCCGAAACGCCGTGAGATCGCCAGAGGTTCAGCAGGTTGGGAACCAGCTTTTCGATCATGAACGCCGGCCAAGGGGCGCCGTAGGAGTGAATCACCGCCGGGATGTCCGCCAGCGATGCCGCCGTGTAGGCGCCGAAGTCGCATTGCTCGTAGATGACCATGTCCGGATGCGTTAGCGCGAGCAACGGCAACAGATCTTCGGCGGTGCGCGGCGGGAGCAGCTCGGAAAACATGGCCGCTCCAATTTGCGCTTTGTCCGCTCCCGTGAGTTTTGCGAAACCGGGATTTTGGCGGATCGCCTCTTCCTCGGCCCACAGGATCGACCGGCCGACGGGATATGCCGCGAATCCGAGAGCCTCAAGCCGGGAGACGAAGGGCTCGCAGGTTCCAAAGGTGACCTCGTCGCCTCGGCTCCGAAAGGCCATAGCCAGCGGTATGAGGGGATACAGGTGACCGTAGGCGGGCCGCCCGCAGAAAAGGACCTTCACTCAGGGCTGCTCGCCGCAAATTATGGCCGAGCCTTCCAGAACCAGATCCAGCAGGTCCTCGTCGTCGCCGTTCCAGGTCAGCACCACCTGGTGGTCCCCATGTTTTAGTTGAACGCAGCCGTCGCCGAGGAATATGCCGATCTCCAGACCCACCTGGCTACAGATGAGCCCGTACAGCTCGGGATCATGGTCCTGTAGCGGAAGATACTCGTCCTCGTCCCAGGTCTTGAGGGCATGCACGAGCGGATCCGACTGCTTGCTCACGTTTTTGCCGTAGAAATCGGCGACCGAGTCGAAACGATCGGTGACTTCCGGGTCATCCTCCATAGTCACACCTTTACCCGGGTGGTGCTGTTGTATCCTAATTGCTCAGTCGAGGATCCGGAAGCTGGGCTGCCAGACGCTTAGGCGCGATCAACCGGTAACTGTCGGTGATCAACTCCGCTACCTCGTCCCAGTCGGCAATTGCCTCCAGCCGCGCCCCGATCCAGCCTTTGCTGCCCACGTAGGGCGGGACGAAATAGCACTCCGGCTCCGAGGAGACCATGGCCTCCTGCGCTCCGGGCTCACCTTTGAACCAGACTTCGGCGCCGGCCCCTTTTTCCATGGCGAAGATCTTGTTGCGTACCCGGTAGGATCTTTAGGAAAAGTCAATGACCTGGCGTTCAACGTCCGATATTCGCAGGCTTTGCCAGCTGGACCTGAAAAGACTGCTACCCAGGCCATCCAGTCGGATTTGCATCATGACGGAACGCGGTTGATCTCTCACATCATCGGTTCTAAC
>JAHWKV010000241.1 GCA_019347725.1 Actinomycetota bacterium | reverse complement strand
CATGGGCCTGTGGTTGGTCAACCAGCTGTGCGATCTGGTCGAGATCCGCTCGGACGAAACCGGTACCGCGATCCGGGTTCGAATGTACAAAGAACCCTAAGAGCCCGATAGCTTTGGGCGCTCTGGGAACTTATAGCCGCCGGCAAACGTTGACTAGGATGAAACGTAAGGTGACGCGGCGAGCAACCGGGAGTGAGGAGCTGCAGATGTTGTTTAGTAACAAAACTGCCATGGTGGATCCTGACGACGCCCTAACCGGGCGGGAAGACTATGCCTACGAAGTTCCGGAACGCCACGAGGTGCTGGGCAACCCCATCAAGCCCCCATTCGCAGAACAGCTTCAGACGGCGATATTTGGTATGGGGTGCTTCTGGGGAGCCGAGAGGTTGTTCTGGCGCCTGGACGGCGTGTGGAGCACAGCGGTCGGATACTCGGGCGGCTACACCCCATACCCCACGTACCGTGAGGTCTGCACCGGGAAAACGGGCCACACCGAGGCGGTTCTGGTGGTTTTTGATCCCGCAAAGATCTCGTACGGGGAACTGCTTAAAGTCTTCTTCGAGGAGCACGACCCCACGCAGAGCATGCGGCAGGGAAACGATGTGGGGACCCAATATCGCAGCGCGATCTATTACACCAACGATGAGCAGGGTGAACTGGCCCGGGCTACCCAACGTGCCTACAACGAGGCGCTGGAGCAGTCCGGAAGCCGCCCGACAGCCACCGAAATCGCACCTGCCGGCGAGTTTTATTACGCCGAGGGCTACCACCAGCAGTACCTGCACAAGGTACCCAACGGCTACTGCGGGTTAAAGGGGACGGGCGTGAGCTGCCGAGTGCCAACGGCCAGCTGAGCTGAAAGTCCTTATATAAACGCGTCGTTCTGCCGATAGATAGGCAAGGATCGCACGGGGACGAGAGAAATTGAGGTTCCCGTGAAATCACTTTGCCGCTTCCACGCACACACGCTTTCGGGCATGGTCTTTGCGGCGCTGCTAATAGGGTCCATGGCGCTGATGGGGACGCCGGCCTCCGCGGTCGGTACACACGGGCCGGCCTTTACCGTCACCAATACCGTCCAGCACCCCAACCCCACATTGGGAGAACGCGCCTCCGGATTTCCGGGTCCCGATGAGGCTTACCCGGCTGGCACGGTGAGCGAGGGATCCAAGGGCCTCGTAGCGCTGACGGCTTCGCTGGGCGCTATGTCGGTGATCGGGCTCGCCAGCGGCCTCTGGTTCCGCGTCACATCCCCTAAAAGATATCCGGACGAGTAAACTGGCTGCGGTTCTAGGCGGTTTTGGCTAAGCGACTTAGGCCGGTAGGCGGCCCCGGTACCGGATGAGAAGAACCAGGGCGCCGGCCAGAACCACCGCCCCGGCCAAAAGGCTAAGAGATGGATAGCCGAATACGCCCAGCAGCACCCCGCCCAAGGCGGCCGCCAGCGCCGAGCAACTCCACACCATGGTGTCGACCGCCCCTTGCAGCCGCGCCCGGTCCGCGTAGGCGAGCCCTTCGCTGACCAGGGCACTGCCCGCGACAAATGACAGGCTCCACCCAAACCCCACCAGGAACATAGGCCCCGCAAGTATCATCCCGCCTCCTGACTGAGTTACGGCCACCGCCACCACGGAGAGCATCAACACTCCGAAACCGGCCCAGATTGCACGCATTTTGCCGAAGCGATCGGCGATCCACCCCGACAACGGGGACAGGGCGTACATGCCCACAAAGTGGGAACTGAGCACCACACCCACAACGCCCAGGCCGTGGCCGGAGGAAGTTATGTGAACCGGAGTGACGCTCATCACCAGCACCATCACGAACTGGCTGAGCGCCATTGCCAGAGCAGCTATTTGCACCCGGAAGGAAGTGAGCAGCTGGGAGACCCTACGACCGCTCTCGGGCAAGGCGCCGAGGTCCTCTACCGCAATCGTCGAGGGCTCCGGCCGGAGCCGGGTGAAATAAAAAAGGGCGACTGCGGCGAACAGCACCATACCCAACAGGTAGGTTCCCACCAGCGGATCCAGGCCAAACGTCTCCGCCACCTCGCCGGCCGGCGTAAGC
Source organism: Actinomycetota bacterium (assembly GCA_019347725.1). Taxonomy (GTDB): domain Bacteria; phylum Actinomycetota; class CADDZG01; order JAHWKV01; family JAHWKV01; genus JAHWKV01. Next base: position 1,062 of record JAHWKV010000241.1, on the reverse strand, counting down.
ACGTTGGGACCGATGACGGCGCCTATGGTCGCCGCCCACACCACCAAGCCGACCGCGGCGCCGCGGTGCTCGGCAGTGGCCAGCTCCCCGGCTGCGTATCGGGCAAGGTTATTGGCGCTGTGCCCGGCCCCGAACAGCAGCAAGCCTCCTATGAGCAGCCACACGCTACCCCACGCGGTACCGCCTACCGAGAAGAGCGCACCTACCGCCGCCATTAGATAGGCAGCAACGAGACCGGCCCGGCGCCCCCGCCGGGCCATCAGCTGACCGAACACCGCCGCGCCGATGCCTGTACCGACCGACAGGGCGGCCACGGAGACACCGCTAAGCATCTGCGAACCCGAGATACCGAACACCGCTACCGGCGAGGCGGATACCGCGGCAAAGAAGGGAACCGAACCCAGGCCGGCCCCAATGAACAAACGGCGAATGGACGTATGCCTAAGGCGACCCAGCTCGGCTGCCGTCATCACTGCCGGGTTCATTGGTCAAGTAATCTACAGCAGCCCAACGCCTCCGTGGGGCCTTAAGGTGAAAGCCTTCCGGCTACGCCGAGCGCTCTTTTCGCTCGGCGTCCTTGCCTGTGCTGCGAGGCACCAGGGTGGGGTTGACCTTCTCCAGCACAGTGGAGTCGTCGATCACGCACTTGTCAATGTCTTTGCGGGACGGCAAGTCGTACATAACGTCCAGCAGAACTTCCTCTATGATCGCTCGCAACCCTCGGGCACCGGTCCCCCTGAGCATCGCCTGGTCGGCGATGGCGGCCAGAGCGTCGTCGGAGAACTCCAGTTCCACGCCGTCGAGCTAGAAGGTCTTTTTGAACTGGCGCACCAGCGCGTTCTTGGGCTGGGTGAGGATTTCGATCAGGGCCTCACGGTCCAGGTTGTGAACGTGAGTGAGGACCGGCAGCCGACCCACGAACTCGGGAATCAATCCGAACTTCAGCAGATCCTCGGGGAGCACCCGGGCCAAAACTTCACCCAGCTCCTTCTGTTCCATTTTGCGCACGTCTGCCCCGAACCCAATGCTCCGGCTGCCGATGCGATTGGCGACCAATTCCTC